>NZ_JBFUIP010000015.1:0-55176 GCF_056401815.1 Aminobacter sp. P4_D5
GCGTTAGAACCTGGGTGGGCGCTCATCTATCCATTGATCTAATTGCAATCTAAGGCCCGGAAGCGCACGAATTGCGGTGGGGTGGGTGGAGTGGCCGACGCGGCGCCGCAAATATTATACCTGAGTGTAGCGTCGGCCATCCTCCCCAACACCTACAATCTGCAATTGGGCAAATGACTGAAGCCCCGCGACCTTTCGGAAGCGGGGCTGTTGCCTGAGGCGGGCTAAATCACACCCGCGGTCGCCCGATGATGGCGCATTGTGTTGAAAGTTGGATTTCGCGGGCAAAGGCTCAAACACTAGCCCCTCGCCCGTGCACCCAGACGTCATAGGGCTGCTTGTGGGCCGTAACGCGGGCTGCAAGCGTGTCGCCCGGCGTCCATGCTTCAATCCACGCGTCATATGTTGGCAGGTCCGCTGTTTCGCCATCCTCGCGCGTAACTGTCTTGAAGCCCGTCGCCTGGACGCAAGCAACGACGGTCATATCCTTTGTGCCGGAAAGATCGACGCCGAGATAAAGCGGCCCGTCCTCTGGCAAATCCCACTCGGACATCACCTTGTCGACGGTAGCGCGGGGCATCCAAGCCTTGTCGGCGTCCGTCCAAACACAGAAATGCAGGCGAAGAACGTTATTGAGCTTGCCGGGCACGTCGCGCGCCTCGGCAACCACACCGGCAAGGTAGTCGTGTGTCAGGATCGTGCCGAGAAGGGGGTTCGCCTTCGCCCAGCACGACGGATCCGTCATCGGATCGTCGCCCTTGTCCAGGGCGCAGACATAGGCAAAGACGCTGTCGCTGCCCTCCCAGGTCTCGCCAACGAAGGTGAATTCCTCGTCAGGCGTCTGAGTGCCGGCTAAAAGCTTTACCGCGCGCTCCCGCTCTTCCCAGCAGACGCTGTTTCGATCCGAACCGCTGTTCGTGATCATCAAAAGAAGCGGGTTCTGGCGGAATTTAAAGCCGCGTTGGAGCATTTCCATAATGCTGCGGTCGGGATGCTCATGCACCTCATCGCAAAGCGCGAAGTGCGGTCGCGGACCAGAACCTGTTTTGCCAGCTTCCTTGGAGATCGGCCGAAAGAACGAACCAGACTTGTGGTGGGCGATGTTGAACTCTTTGCCCAATCCGCCGCTGAACTTCACGCGAGACTCGATCGCCGGAGCCTGCCGGACCATCTTGCACGCGTCCTGAAACAGGATTTGCGCCTGGTCTTTCTTGGCAGCCGCCGCGTAAATCTGCGCGCCGGATTCCTTGTCAGCGGTTAGACCATAAAGGCCGACACCACCGGCAAACGGCGACTTGCCGTTACCCTTGCCCTCTTCAACGTAGGCGGTGCGAAAGCGGCGAGTGCCGTTCGCTTTCTTCCACCCGAAGATCGAACCGAGTTTGAACGCCTGCGACGTATGAAGTTTGAACGGCTTGCCATCAAACTGACCCTCACTGAGGCGAAGCCGCTCCTCAAAGAACCGAAAACCCGGTTCGCCGCCTCGTCGTCCCAGTACAGTCCGCGCTCGTGGCCGCGCTCCAAATCAGCAAAGTGCCGGCGGCAAGCATTCCGCACATGAGGCCCTGCAACCTCCACACCATCCAGCACCGCTTGCGCATACGCACTGACACGCCTAAGCGCGATCTCAGCCGTCGAGGAGGTCGTCTTTGTCGTCCTCATCATCTGGCACCGTAACTTTGCTGGCGTCGGACGGGGTCGCTCCCATCTGGCCAAGGCACTGACGGAGCAAGTTCATCGCCTGAACGCCGACGTCCTGATTGGCCATGATGCGCCCCTGAATGTTCGCGGCCATGCCAACCAACATTCGGTGCGATTCAGTCAGCCAGGGAATTTCCGTCTGGAACAGCAACCAAGCGGACTTGGCCTTGTTTGTGTCCGTGTCTGTCAGCCACTCCGGCGGAGAGCCCAACGGCCCGCTGCCCTTGGGCTCTTTCCTTGCCTTGAACCGCTGGGGGTCCTTCGTGTCTCGCCCCTCGGTCTTGGCCTTGCCTAGGGGATTTCTCGGCCTAGCCATGGGGGAAATCCTTAAATTAGTAATCTCTTATTTATATTTGCCGCCGGATAGTGGCTCGCTCACCCTGGAAGGGAGTCGAGCATGACCGACATCAGCAAAGCCGCGATCTACTGCTCATCGCTCATTGTGCTGCTGAACCTGGCTCTGGTTGCGGGCATCATGTGGCCCAGCGGAGCGCCTTGAGCCCCAACATTTGAATTGCGGATGCACGCACGTTGCTGCCCTCACGGTCCGGGCGTCGAGGCGGTCGAAAGGGTCTGACCCACCCCTCCGTGAAACATTGATGTTTCACGTAATATTCTTACGTCAAAGCGCAGTATTGTTGCGCGACTAGATGGGGTAGCCGTCGGCCCCGAAGCGGATCACGGTCTGACCGAGATCCTCTCGCTTGCCGTCGCTATCGTGATGGGGCTTGCATAGAGACTCGAAGGGGCCAGACCAAAACTTGTCTTCGTCACCTTTATGGCCGCCGTCGGCATGGTGAACCACCGTCGCAGGCTCGACTACTTCCATCGTCAAGCAGCGCTCGCACAGCGGCTGCGTGGCCAGCTGGTATTCGCGGGTGCGCTGCCAGCGGGCAGTTTTATATAATCTACGGTAGATGGCAGCTTCGGCTGAACGATGGTCAGGCTGACGTGCCATGGTCGTTGGAACCTTACGCTGCACCGCAGTGTTGTCTCCGTAACGGTAGGAGATCAACATGCAGAACGAAGATGGAATTAGCGAACGCAAGCCTGCGCGAAACTATCGCGACCCGAATGATAGAGCCAAACGTCGGAAGACAGCGCCTGTAGATGAGACTAACGAAAAGGTCCGCCACTCGGACGCTCAGAACCCTCCACGAGACAACCCGCTGAACGTTGAAAAGCCGGGAGGCAGCGAGCAGCCTGGCTACCGAATGAAGCGAGCTCGCTTCTGGCAGTCTTAGAACAGGCGGCCGGTGTACCGGCATAGTATCGCGGGCTTCCTCATTGGTGGCGCGCGAGGTCAGGGAACTAATGCCCTGCGCTTGCATTTCAACCGAGGCGAATTACCGCCAAGCTTGAGGGGAATAAATTATGGAAGACGCACAAGTCGGTTGGATCGCCGCTATCATTGTTGGCGGCATCGCGGGTTGGCTCGCAGAGATGTTCATGAAAAGCAACATGGGCGTGCTCATGAACATCGTACTAGGCATCGTCGGGGCGGTAGTGGCCAACTTTTTGCTGGGCCTTGTAGGCGTCGGCCTTGGTGGCTGGCTAGGCTACTTAATCGCCGGCTTCATCGGCGCCTGCATTCTTATAGCCATTGGGCGTGCCGTTAAGCGCTAGCTCCTAGAAGCGGCGACCTCAACCGGCCGAGGCTAGGAGGTCGCCGCTGATCACCCGTGCAGCGTGGRGGGACGCGCAGGGGCGATAGTTACCCAGCCATAGGCTGGGGGGCTTGTACACCCAAGAAAAAAGGGTCGCCGAAGCGACCCTTGAATTTAATTGTCCTTCCCCGTTCTAGGGGACTTGAGTGCGGATTAGTGGCGCTTAGGCAATTTTCTTGTATTCAATCAAATAGTTATCGTTTTCAGGTTGGAATTTTGCACCGCCAAGGAAGCTGTCGGCAACGCCAATTCCCCGCAATACAAGCGCCTTTCCGGCTGAAGTCGCATCCCTTCCATTGAATCCAGCATCGTTACCGATCTTTTGCAGTGTCCRTCCCCCAAGCACGGCATCGTCGAATGGCTCCAACAGGGGGCCAAGGGCCGAGCGAATGCGGGCGAGGATCGGTGCGCGGTCGATCCGTTCGAGAAGGATGTCTTCCGTAACCTTGATGTGCAGGCTTTCGGTGATGCCGACCTTTGATGTCCCATTGTCGCCCTCGAAGTAAGCGTCGACGTCGACTTTCTTTTTCCGCACTGCCGGGATGTTGTAAGCGCCCTTGGACTTTCGCAGCTTGGTTTCGTACACGATTTCTCCACCGGGCACGGACCTCCCTGGAAAGCCGACGGCGGCTGCTTCGTTGACTTCCTCAATTCCGGCCATACGACGCGACACATAAGCAACCGCCATCCCGGTGGCTTCACTGCCCCCATATGCCTGACCCTTAAGCGGCTCAGCCTCGCACAGGGCCACCAGTCGGCGATACTCCACCACTATCTTGATGTAGTGGTGCAGCTTGTCTCGGCGAAGGACAGCCAGAAGCGGGAAATCCTCATCGCGTGACCGCGGGCAATCCGGGTCACCAATAGACTGGCGCTTTTCGAACTTGTGCCTCATTCGGGTGACGGCTCGCCTTTCTAGGGTCCGTTTCTTGGCGGTGCGCTCGCGTCCTGCGGCCCTCTTTGCTGGGGTGGTGGACTTGTTGAACGGCTTGTCCAATTCGTGTGGGATTGGGATAAGGTAGCCACCGACCTCCCCATCCACAGCACACCTGACCGTACGCAGATCGCCGTTTCCACCCATGAAGCCGAGCGCTCGTGCACTCCTTTCATTCACGAAGCAGTTCGGCGCGACCTTGATCATTAAGTCGTCAACTGCCTGCAATCCCTCGGAGTCGCGCAGGAACCTACCGGCATCGTCTCTCTGGAAGCGGGTGCTCGTTTTGTATGGATGTCCGAGTTTGAGGCGCGGGTGATACTCGGAGGCGTCTGGGTCGTATGAAAGCGTTGGCGAAACTACTTCCAGGTGGACAACGCTATTGTCGCTGGCCACGGTACGGCCATCTGCCCCCGAAGGGGCGGCTTCTTTCGTTTGCATCGGGTGCTGTTTCCCAATTGTGATGGAAGGTCCGGCCAAAACCGGTGCTTGTGACCGCAGTGGGTCAGTACATAAAAGGCGGCAGATYTACTTCCGACAAGGAACGGCTGAAAATAATTCTTCGTTGCCATGGTTCGTGCTGTTGTCGTTACCGGCGAGCCACCCGCGAACCAGGGCGACGGCTTGGGCGGCCGCATCTTCGCAGGTGACTGCCCGCAAGACCGTCACCTCGTGGCCAAGCTTGGCTAGTGCTGGGTGTCGAACCTTCTGGCTTTCCGTCAGCGACGCGCCACCAACCTTGTTCTCCCACATGCGCAGCCGGCCGTTATCGAGGTAGATGCGCACATCAGCTTCGCCAGGCGTGAGGCCGGCCGCGATAGCCTGCACCTGAGCCTTGGGTCCGCGCTTGGCTGCGTTCTGGTCGCCAGCCAGCAGGAACCGCTTGCCGTACTCGGGCATCTTGCGCAGAGCGTCCTCGTGGTGGTGCTGCGTTCGTGAGACGGGAACGGGGTTGGTTGCCCCATGGGCATAAAAAGAACGAAGGTCGAAAACAGCAAGCAAAGCTGGAACGATATTTTTGCGATGGCGTTCGAAAGCCAAAGGAGAGCCCCATGTTACGCCTGCTCGCCGTGCTTTTGCTCGGGTATGGAACTTACCGGATCACCAAGGAATTCATCGACCGAGTGCCCGACGATTTCGAACCAGTGCCGTTGCTTCCCTCCCCGGAAAGACAGAAGCACGATGCGCACGTGGCTCGGGTCGACCGCTTGAGGTTGAAGAAGAGGGCAGCCCGCTAGGTTGCATTTTTCAGCTACCTTGAAAATGGTGCCCAGTCGCCCGGATAAGTTCTATCTATCTGGGCGGGCACTTCGCGCCTCGCACATGCCCCGCCCAGTTGCCCAGTAATAACCCCCCTAAAGGGGGGTATTATAACCGGGCACTTTTCTGGGCAGGCAATGCTAAGTGCCACCCGACGATTTTGCACAGTTCTGCACGGAAAATGCACGGTTCGATAAGCGCTATCCGGGCACTATCAGAAGTTGTGGAGCGGGCGGCGGAGGTTGTGCTCACGGGCTAACAAAATAGGGCGACAATTGCTCGTCGCCCCTTAAATGTACCACTGCTGGGTCGATCAATCCTGCGGCAGCGACCGCATGAACTGGTACTTGCCTTGCGCAGAACCCATGGTGGTTTTAGCGACTATTACGCCGCTATCCTTGGAGGGGTCGAGAGCCGCAGTGACGTCGATGTTCCAACCAAACGGCTGCGGCGGTCCAAGGACAGACTCGCTACCGGCAGGCATTTCCACGCGTAGCTGAACATCCGCCAGCTTAGTCATCGGGTTCATTTTGTATGTTCCGTCCTTGTGTCAAGCCGCCCGCACAAATACGGCGCTTTCCCGACGTATCGGATCCTTCTCCTCGCTCTTGACCAGGACTCCTTCTTTCAACAGCGCGCGCACGATCATGCCTGCGCGCTTGCGGTGGCCGTCTTCTTCAAGGTCGAGGCCCAGCGCATAGCCAACCGCCTGGCCAACCCAGTTCTTGGCTCGCGCCGACTCCTTGAAGTCTGCATTTGTCACAGCAACGCGAATGACCTCTTTCTGGTCCGAGGTGAGCGCGTCAGTCACCTCTTCCGCGCTTGGCCACCGCCACTCCGTCACGACGCCAGCATGGTCCTGCGGCTTGCTTAGCCCCTGCCCGTTGCCTAACGGCACGCTCTCCAGCTTCCGCCAGTCTTGAGCGGACGACATCTTGGTCAGGTTGGATTTGCCTTGGTGCACGTTGAAATATGAAAAGCGCTCTGTCGGACTAATGCCCGCCTGGCCCGCCTGTTCTTCCGACATGCGGTTGAGCACGCGCACCGATCTGACCGCGCCAATGAGTGAGACGGCGCCTCGAGCATCCTCGACCGTGGCGTCCCGGTCAGCCACCTTGCGCCGTTATCGTTCTCATTGACTTGGTGTGTCGACACAAACGGGTCGACAATCATGACGTCGATACCGTTGCGCTCGATCTGCTCGACAACCGCCTCGACAACTGGCACCTGTATTTTGACGCCGCGCTTGTCGTCGATCGCCACCACGAGCTCTTGCTCGCGGCCCGTATCTAGGAACAGGTGCCCCTCGATGTCTTTGGGAGACAGGCGATAATGGATGCACGCCGCCATGATACGGCGCTCCATTTCGTCGCGCGGATCCTCGGCGTTGAACAGCCAGACCTTCAGCCGTTGCGGTGGCTTTACGCCCAGCAGCGGCTTTCCGGCACCCATGGAGATAGCTTCAACGATGCTGTTGCTGGTCTTGCCTAGGCCGCCAGGGGACACTGTGACGGACACGTATTTACGGATGTAATGCGTGCCGAACGCGAACTCGCGTCTTGCTAGGGTCTTCGGGTCGATCCACGAGAATGGGGTGGCGATAAAGGCGGGTGTGGGGCCGGTTGGCGCTGGGGCGATCCCGCTCGGGATTACATCTGCGTTTTCGGGTTCTGACAGGTCGGACTCGTCCCGCTCGGGATCAGCATGGTTGCTCGCTTCTTGCGTGCCGTCCTTCTTCCCTTTCGCCAAGCCGTTGGTGATCATGCGGCTGATGTCGACCAACCGCGTGTTGTCGTTGCTGTAGGCCGGTTGGGGGATTTCGCGCGGCTGCCGCTCACCGGCGGCAAGCCCGCGCCGGATCTTCGCCCACGTCTCGCGCTCGCCGTCCTTGGCCGCGATGCCGCACGAAACCGCCGCCTGATATAGCCCAGACTCTGCCTGCGAACGAGAAACAGCGCCGGCTGCCACCAACTGCCCGACGCTGAACGCGCTTGCGTTTAACTGGTAGCCGCGCCCGCCTGGTCCGGTCGTGGCCAGAGCACGCAATTCAGCCTCAAGTGCCCGCTCGACATAGATGTCGTTGCCGCCCGGCTGATAGGTGCAATCGTGGCGCGTGGCCGTGTGCACGGGCGGCAACACGAGGTCGAGCAGCCATTGCGGTGCGTCAGCGATAGGCGGATGCCCTTCGCCTTCCCAGTCAATCCATTCGTACGACCGCCCGTCAGCCGCAACGCTCCCCGGTGCAACGACGTAGCCGCCGTCGCCGCGAACATCGACAGCGACGCCCAGCCCACCGCGATTGCGGATGCCGTCGACATGCTTGAAGAAGATATGCGTGCCGCCGCCCATGGTCTTGGCACGGGCAGTTGGAGGCAATGGCTCGTTGGCAGCCTCCATGTCGGCAAGCCAGTCGTGGCCGTCACCGATGCCTGGCTTTCGGTCAAGGTCGAGCACCCATGCGTTGATGGCCTTGCCCGTCGGCACGCCAATCATTGCGTCCGGCGTCCGGCGCCACCATTCCTTGACGATGCGCTCGTTCTTGGAAGCACCCTTTAGGCCGTTGCTTACCAACGGTGTCTTGGGCGCGTAAATCTCGCCGGTGTGGTCGTCCATCTCCTCTTTGGCGCGCGTCGGGAAGACTGGCCAGTCACGAGCGACGTAGGAAAGCGCGAGGTCGAGGGGGGGCGTTGCCGTGGGCGGCGGTCGGGGGGGCGGTTACGAGGTCGATGGCGAAGGCGGAATTCGTGCTAGTGTCTGTCATTGCTACTCCTTGGGAGGTGCGCATGTCTGGAAACAGATACGATCTGCGGAAAGAGTACGGCGGCCCGTTCAAAGGCACCTGGACCGTGTTCGATATTTTCACTGGCCAACCGGCCGAAGTGGACCAGGTGACGCAAATAGGGTTGGAAATGGAGCAGGCCGACGACTTGGTCGACCTGCTGAACCTTCAAGACGCTAGGCGGCGAAAGCTGCTTTGATTGTTGTTGCGATGGCGATGCTCATGCTGCCCTCGCGGCGATGCGCTCGTCGATCCATGCGACAACCTCTCCTCGCACGAAGGCCACACGGCGATCGCCAAGCGGAACCGCAATAGGGCAACGTCCTTCGGCGCGGTATTTGTTGAGCATCGAGCGCGACATACTAGTCATACGGCAGGCATCGTTGAGCGAAACCAGCCGCGGCTGGTTGTCGTTACTAGGAATCATGTGTTCTCCTCGGCGCCAGACGGAATCCGGGCGCAATTCAAAATGGTTGATTGTCGAGTGGGGATTCCGGCATGTAAGCTGGGCGCTGGGGTTGACTGACGCTCAAGCGCCGTTGCCGTCTCGGGGCAACTACCCGGCGGGGTAACCCGCTGCTTTGGCCTTAGGCCCGAAAGTGCATTCGCGCACCTGGTACATAAAAGGCGCCTCGGGCGATATGGTCAAGGTTGCCTTATGATTATTTTTTACCACCGCAGTATTCGGCCCAATCCGCCATGAGCAACCGGCGCTTGGTAAGTGCATCAGATCGGGCATAGGCTCGCGCCACGGCGTCCCCGACTGCATGTGCAAGCGCCATCTCCGCAAGATCCCCGTCGTGGCCTGTCGCCTCTGTAACCCAGTCCCGGAAAGCCGAGCGCATGCCATGAACGGTGAAGCCATCGCCGCCATTGTCAGCAAGCACCTTCGCCATCGTGTTTTCAGAAATGGGCCGCTTATCCCTGGCGCCTGGAAATACGTAGTCATTGATGCTCTTCGCCTTCATCTCCCTCAAAATGGCAACGGTGCAATCGGAGAGCGGCACACGATGCGTCTTCCCGCCCTTCATGCGCTCGGCCGGGATAGTCCACAGCCTGCCATCCAGATCGAACTCGCCCCAGACTGCCCCGCGCGTCTCGCCGGACCTAGCGGCGGTAAGGATGGTAAATTCCAACGCTTTGGCGCCGACGGTATCCAAGCCAGCCAGAACCTTCACGAGCGCCGGCACTGCCCGCCAAGGCATCGCCGCATGGTTGCTCTTGGTCGTCAGGGCATCCGGCTTGTGAAGCACGTGTTCCAAGTTACCTTTCCAAGCGGCAGGGTTCCCCCCTGTCCGCAGACCCTCGACCTTCGCGGAATCAAGAACGCGCTCGATACACTCGCGCAACTTCTCCGCTGTTTCCTGTTTAACCCCCCATAGCGGACGCAGCACCAACAGCACCTCAGTCACTCCGATGTCAGCCAGCGCCTTATCGCGGATGCCCGAAGCATGATTCGTGAGCATATTACGCCACCTCGCCTCGGTCTTTCCGCCACGCCAGCGGCCAGCTTTCACCGCGTCATCAACGTATCCATCGGCGTACTGGCCGAACGTCTTTTCTGCCGACTTCGCTATTGCCGCTTCGATGGCCTCCACGCCGTGACGGTGTTCGATCGGGTCGATACCCTTGCGCACCAGATCGAGGGCGGCCTCGGCTTTCTGGCGAGCCTCCGCCAGGCCGACAGAATGAAGCGGTCCTAAACCTAGCTCCCGGCGCTTCTTGTCGAACCGGTAATCCAAAATCCAGTATCTGCCCTTGCCCTTGGTAACGAGCCACAATCCTCCGCCATCACGCAGCTTGGTTGCCTTGCTAGCCGCGATAGCCTTTACTGTGAGAACGTTTCGAGTATGGCTCCCCATCCTGTCTTTCCCCGCTTTTTCCCCGCTATTAGGGTACGCGCTATTGGTAGACAGTAATGTTACAAGTGACAAGCAATTCCTTTAATTTCAGTGCCTTATGTCATGATTGGTTGACGCCATCGTCGCCAATGTCATCAATATGAATCCGGCCCGGGGAGCCACCTTTTCCAAAGCATGCGAATTAGAGAATTGACCCTTCAAGGGGCAATCTACAGCATACCTGCATAACGAGAATTCGCTACGCCTCGACCTGCATGGCCAGAGCGGCAGGCGACAGGCGGATCATCGCCGCCGATTGGGGTTACCTCAATGGCGCGCAGCTTGAACGAATCGCACCTAGACCGACGGCAACCAGGAATCACCAACCTGAGAGCTTGCGGCGCGCTACCTGAAGGTCAGCTGACGATCGTCGACCCGCCTGCACCGGCCGAGTCCAAGACCAAACAAGTTTCCGACTCCGCCCGCAAGGCTGGGCCGACCATGTCGCTGGTTGCAGCATGTCGCTTCTGATGGGTCTTTTGGGCAGCAGCGCGCGGTACGGATCGGAAGCACTGCTATTGGTCCCGGGACGCTTGCAATGAATTAGACGGAGGCCCGTCGAATTTCAGATGGAAGATCGGCGGGCCTTTTCCGCAAATTCCTCAGGCGGCCATTGCCTTGTGATTCACGCCACCCTCTGCCAAGCGCGTCAACGCTTCATCGGTCTTGGACTCTTCCGTGAGTGTCTGGTCCAGGAGTTGGACCGCATCCTTTAGGCCGAGTTCCTTGGCCCACTGTTTCAATGTGCCATAGCGCGCAATCTCGTAATGCTCCACAGCCTGGGCAGAAGACACAAGACCAGCATCCAATGCCGGCTTGCCCTTGAACTCGCTGAGGATTTCCTCGCCTTCGGCAAGTATCCCCTGGATCGCCTCGCAGGTCTTCCCCTGGGCCTTCTTGCCAATGATCTCGAACACCCGCTCCAGGCGCGCAATCTGTCCTTCGGTTTCACGATGGTGCTTTTCGAAGGCGGCCTTGAGTTCCGGGGATTGGGCGCCTTTCGCCATCTTCGGCAACGCCTGCAGTAGCTTGCGCTCGGCAAAATAGATGTCCATCAGCGTGTCGTGGAACAGGTCGTCGAGCTTTTCATGAGCCATAGAACTTCTCCTGATGTGGGGGGTAGACAACAACAATGCCGCGCGGAGTGCATCGTTCCGGCGTCGGCGAAGTTTTTCGGGATTGTCGAGGCAAGGCAGGTGATGCTGCTACAAAAAAACTCGTCACGATCATCGCGACAGCCGTGACCAGCATCACCGCCGTCGAAAGCCAGCCGAATACCCGAAGCGTGCCACCGATGGTTTGCTTGCCCATGATACGAGGCTGCACTGACATCAGCATCATCATGGCCATGATCGGAACCGCGACAACGCCGTTGATGACAGCACTCCAATACAAAGCTCTGATCGGATTGATCGGGGTGAAATTCAGCCCCACGCCGATCAGTGTCGCAACAGCAATCGTCGCATAAAAGGCCTTGGCGTCTTTTGGCTTCCGATCGAGCCCGGTCGGCCACCGCAGGGTCTCCCCAACGGCATATGCCGCCGACCCAGCGAGGACCGGCACTGCCAAAAGCCCGGTACCAACGATGCCAAGCGCAAAGATCGCCAAGGCAACGATGTTGGAAAAGCCCATGCCCACCGGTGATCAGACCTGGACCCAAGGCCCTGAACCATCGCGTTCGCTGCACGTACGGGCGGGACTTATCCGCACTTTTGCCAGCGCCTGCCTTTTTGGACATGGATCCAATTCACGATTGGCGGAGACAATGGTATCCGCGCCATGCTTCGGCAGCGATTGCCGCCAACTCGCAAAAGGCCCGCATCGGCTCGCCGGGGGGCCTCGCGGCTGTCAGAAAACGAACTCGCCCGAAGATCGTTCCTGAAACGCAAAACGCCCCGCCACCTAACGTCGGAATCTGCGCGCCGCTGCGAGAGTTACAAATCGCGAAACACGAGCATCCGGCGGAAGGCGGCGAAAAACAGAGCAAAGGCCCCAATCCATGAAATGGCTGCGAGCGTTGTAAAAAACGCACCTGCGCTCGGAAGCAGCTCGACCAATAGGCGCGACAGAGCCGACAAGAAGATCAAGACAAACGCTGCCGTTGCCGGCGCTGAAGGCGCAAAGGCGCGACCGGCGTGCTTGCGGATCATGCTCGCCATGATGGCGAGCCCCATGGTGGCGACCGCACCGATCATCCAGGCATGGATGGCGGCCGCCCGCCCGATGCTCTGCGGGGCCAGAACATGGGCCGCCAGAAGGGCAAAGCCGACTATGGTCCAGGCATATCCGACGTGAAGTGCCAGAACTGCTGGTGATGCGACGGTTCGCCAAGCACGCCATTGCGCCAGGCGCACCGTATGTGCGCAGGCCGCTACAGCGCAGGCGACGCCGGTTAGCTGCGCATGCGGCATAGCAATCCATCCGACCAGGGCGCACGCCGTGGCAGTAGCGGCCAGCCGCTCCACGGCGGCCGGCGAACCGATGACGATCCGGCCGCCACCTTTTTCGATATAGGCTTCGGTCAAGGCCGGAATCCCCCTGCCCCCGATGATCGCGACAAAGCAGACGACCGAAGCCAGGGCCATCCGCAGAGCGAGCACCAGTTCACAAGACATGGCCGTGAGCGCGATGCTGGCGCAGTAGATGAACAAGAAAAGCACGATCTTGAGGTTGCGCCTGTCACGAGCGGCAATCACCGGCCTCGCCACCAAAACCGCGAGCCAAAGAACGAACAGGGCAAACAGAGCTAGCCCAGCGCCAGGTCGGACGAACAGAAACGTGACGCGACCTACCAGCCACAGCGCTACCAATGACTGGACGACGCGCCTCGATGCGGGTGGCCGCCGCGTCCAGCGCGGGAGCGCCGTAAGCAGGAAACCGGCGAGGATAGCCGGAACCGTACCGAACAGTAGCACATTACGATGCCATTCATTGGCGGGCATTCCAATCGCAGAAAGGAATTGCATTGCAGACATTGGCAACGTCCAGATCGCTGCCCCGAGGATTGCATCCAGGGCGGCGAGCAGGAAAAATGGTCGAAAGGGTGATTGCGTCTCGACCGCCGCTTTCATGACGCGACCCACGACCGGATGTCTTCATCGGCCCGGTCTCGGCGACCCCACGACGTCGAATTTTGCTCCAGCACAAACAAGCGTCTGATGAAGCCGCTATGATGATCCCCGGCTTTCCCATGCGGCCGCCGGCCATTCGTAGCTGCGGCGATCACTGTCGGGATAGCCGGTCGGCGCTCTGACAGGATGGTGGTGTGGGGATGTTTGGGTTGCCACCGACGCAAGTACACACCGCTGCAAAGGGATAAATCTGGCCATGAATAGCACCTCTCAGTCAGGTGGTAGCAAACACGTCGAACCGCGTCAGGGAACCACAGTGGCCCGGCGCCTGGCGAACGTGTTGAAGGGTGTAGAACTGGATTGCGAATGCCACGACCGGCTAGATCAGGCGCTGGCCAGGTTCGAAGCATTGGAAATTCGGCGGGCCGCGCGCGAGCAGCTTGCCAATGCGCGTCGGCAGCGCGAGCGGATCGAAGCTGTTCTCTATTTTCTGCGGGATCTCGACGAACTGGTTGCGACGGAGCAGGACCAAAGCGCCTATACGGAGATCGCGTTGCTTTTTGACGACATCGCTGCTGCCGCAAACAACGGAGCTCTTTCGATGCGGCATCTGTCGTCGTGTCCAACGTCGACCCCGACTAAGCCCTAGAACGCGGCGATGAACCCTCCTCGCCCCATCGCGTGAGCTCACTGCCGGGATCGATGCCGGCCCAATTGACAAGGCGCGCCGCGATCTCGCGCACCATCTGCTCGATGGACGATGGCCTGGTGTAGAAAGGCGGCACTGGCGGCGCGATGACGGCCCCCATCCGCGCCAGCCTGAGCATCGCCTCGAGATGGCCTTCATGCAGCGGCGCTTCGCGCGGCGCGACAACCAGGCGGCGCTTTTCCTTGAGCGTGACGTCAGCGGCACGGGTCAAGAGATTGTCGCCGAGCCCATGCGCCATAGCGGCCAGCGTGCGCATCGAGCACGGAACGACGATCATGCCGTCCGCCCTGAACGATCCGCTGGCAATAGGTGCGGCAAGATCGCTGGCAGAATGGACTTGGCTGGCGGAGGCGGCAAGACGGTCAAGCCCATACTCGCCAAGTTCATGCGCGATGCTGGCCCGCGCGCCCGAGGAAACCACAAGATGGGTGTCAACGCCTGCTCCGGCGAGTTGGCGCAGGGTTTCCAGCGCGAGAATGGAGCCCGAAGCTCCCGTGACGCCGACGATCAGTCGCTTGCTCATCTTTTGTCCAGTTCCGCTCATTGTGGAAACAATTCCCGCCATCGCGCGGACACCTGCCGTTCGACCTCTGCCGACATGCTGAGTTGCTTGCCCCACGCACGATGCGTTTCCGCACTGATCTTGCGTGTGGCATCCAGACCCAGCTTGCCGCCAAGCCCCTCCAGAGGAGAGGCAAAGTCGAGTTGGTCGATGGGCGTACGATCGACCAGCATCAGGTCGCGTGAGGGATCCATCCGCGTGGCGATCGCCCACATGACATCCGGCCACGATCGGATGTCGATATCGTCGTCGACCACGACGACCAGCTTGGTCATGGAAAACTGTGGCAGCAGCGACCAGAACCCCATCATCACACGCCGCGCCTGGCCGGGATATTTCTTGGCGATGGAAACCACGGCGATACGATACGAGCAGGCCTCTGGTGGAAGCCAGACATCGACAATCTCGGGAATCTGCTGGCGCAGCAAAGGCTTGAAGACCTCCAACAGCGCTTCGCCGAGAACGGAAGGTTCATCAGGCGCGCGTCCGGTGAAGGTTGTCAGGTAGTTGGCATTCGCGCGGACGCGGATCCGCTTGAGACGAAAGACCGGGTAATGCTCCGGCGCGTTGTAGTAGCCGGTGTGGTCTCCGAACGGTCCTTCCAGCGCGGTCTCTGTCGGCGAAACCATGCCTTCGAGCACGATTTCGGCACTTGATGGCACATGAAGGGCAATGCTTTTGCACGGTACAAGACCTACCCGACGGTTGTTGATCAGCCCTGACAGCGCCAGTTCCGAAACACCCTCGGGTGCCGGCATGACTGCTCCCAGCATCGTGGCCGGGTCAGCGCCGATCACCACCGCCACCGGCATTTCCATGCCCCTTGCCGCCCACTGCCGATGATGCGCCGCACCGCCCCGCATCGGCAGCCAGCGCACGATGGCGCGATCGCGGTCGAGCACCTGCATGCGGTAGATGCCGAGATTGTAGGCAGCCGGATCGTCGTCTCCCGGTGAGCGGGTAACAACCACCGGCCAGGTGATGAGTGGCCCGGCATCCTCGGGCCAGCAGGTCTGGACTGGAAGCTGCGAAAAATCCGGTTCCATGTCGTGCCACCCTGCAGGAGCGGTGACGATCTTGGGCCGCGCCGTCAGTGCGCCGCGGGCGGCAGGCAGGAGCGAGCGCGCCTCGCCAAGTGTTCGCGGTGCCTGGGGCGCCCTCATCCACGCCAACAGCGCGCCGAGCGTGGAAAGGCCTTCGCGCGTGGTGCCGAGGCCTGCCGCGACACGTTCACAAGTGCCGAACAGATTGGTCACGACCGGCATGGTCGAGGCGTTGCCATTGGCCGTCATTGGCGTTGCAAAGCGCAGCACCGGCCCGCCTGCCGCGATGACACGACGATGTATCTCGGTCATTTCAAGCTGCGTGGAGACGGGGCTGCTGAGCTGCTGAACGTCACCTTGGCCCTGGAGATGGTCAATAAAGGAAGCGAGGCTGGAAAACGGCTGAAGACTGCGCTGGTGCATGGTTGAAGGCGATCCGGTCCGTCCGGAACTGCGGACGCGGCTCCTATCCCATGTCGATCCATGGCCAACTTTGATCCAGGACAAAGAACAGGCACGGCGTTTCCAGTACGAAACGGTCAAGTGGCGGTTTTGGTGTCCGCCGCATTCTTGGACGAGGAGGAAAGCGTCATGAGCATTCCGGCACCGGAAAGTTGGGAAGTGTGGCATTCCGCGGTTCTGGCCTACAAGGACTGGAAACAGCGACGCGCGGCCATACGAGAGATCAATGCTCTCGGGCGCCAGGAAGGTGAGCGTGTTCTCGGCGAATGCGGCCTGACGCGCGCTGATCTCGCCATCGCCATGCGGCACACCTTCGCGTCCACTATCCTGCTCCCCGAGGCCATGCAGTCGGTTGGCGTCGATCCGGACGCTTTCGCGACCCTGTATGCCGGATGGAACCGCGACATGCGACGCACCTGCATGATGTGCAGCCAGCGCAGTCACTGTTCCGACCAGCTCACTGCAGCCAGTTTCGCCAAGCGCTATCGCGAGTTCTGCCCGAACCGCGACAGCTTCGACGAGATGGCAAAGCTCCATGGCAACGAGGCACATAGCTAGCTTGTGGTGCAGGCGCGCGAATTAGAAAAATTCGCGCTCCTCTTTGTTCCCCGACAAACAAGCACTCCGGTCCCGCGCCTATGACACTCCGGTCAATGTGCGACAAATAACATGGAGTGTCGGGTGGCAACGAAAGCCGTTGAAGGAGAATTGCCTGGGTTCGCCCGGCACCTATTCCCAAGTATTGCCGGGTTGCCGCTAGGGCCGCTGCTGACATTTTCCCTGCGCGGGCTCGCCCGACGCAGGCCGCAATTGTTCGATCGGCTTGGTGAACACAGAGCCGCAAGCTTTCTGATCGATCCAACCGACCTCGCATTTTCCTTCGTCATCGTACCCGATGGAGAAACGTCGAGCGTCCGTGTCGTAGGCAAACACGACGACACGGCGTCCAGCGTGGCGATCAGGGGGCCCATCCTGATGCTGCTAGGACTGCTCGATGGCACGCTGGATGGCGACGCACTGTTTTTTCACCGCATCATCTCCGTCAGCGGCCGGACCGAAGCGGTGGTCGCTCTTCGCAATGCGATTGAGGATGCGGAGCTTCGCCCTTCGGAGCTGCTTGGATTGCGCGGGACGCTCGCTCGCCTTGCCGACAAGGGCATTTTGGGCGGGCTAAACGCTGCCCGGCAATTGGTCGGCGGCCAGAAGTCCATGGAGGAGGCGCTATGACTGAGCCTGGACGCATGGAACTCGTCTGCCCGGCCGGCACTCCTGCGACTCTACGGGCTGCGGTGCTGGCCGGCGCCGATTCAATCTATTGCGGATTCCGCAACGAAACCAACGCACGGAACTTTCCGGGGCTCAATTTCTCGATGGAGGAGTTGGCCGAAGGCGTGCGCTTTGCACATGCCCATGGCAAGAAAGTTCTCGTTGCCATCAACACATTCGCGCATGTCGGCCGTATCGACGTGTGGCAGAAGGCAGCCGACGAAGCCATCGCATGCGGTGCCGATGCCATTATCGCCGCCGACACAGCCGTGCTCGATCACATCGCGAAGAACCACCGGGATGTCCGCCTTCATCTGTCGGTCCAGGCTGCTGCGGCGACACCGGAAGCCATAGATTTTTATACGCGCGAATTCGGCGTCCGGCGCGTCGTGCTGCCGCGCGTGCTGTCGATCCAAGAGATCACAGCCCTCAACCGAAAGATCGATGTCGAGACGGAAGCCTTCGTCTTCGGTGGCCTGTGCGTGATGGTCGAGGGGCGCTGTTATCTCTCTTCCTACGCAACCGGAAAATCGCCGAACCTCAACGGCGTCTGCTCGCCACCAGAAATGGTGAGCTACCACGAGGATGCGCGGGGCACGACGGCCAAGCTCGCCGGCTTCACCATCGATAGCTATGCGCCCGGCGCGCCTGCCGGATACCCAACCTTGTGCAAGGGCCGGTTCAACGCTGGCGACAAGACCTCATACCTGTTCGAAGACCCGGTCAGCCTGAATGCCGGAAGCATGCTTGCGGGATTGAAGGCGGCCGGCGTCACCGCGCTCAAGATCGAAGGGCGCCAGCGTGGCAAGGGCTATGTCACCGAAGTTGTCGGCGCCTTCCGCAGGGCGGTCGATGCAATCGATGCCGGCGGAGACGCAATCGAGATCGACCGCATCCTCGCGGGCATGTCGGAAGGCGGCAAGCAGACTGCGGGTGCCTACCGGAAAACATGGAGATAGACCGATGTGGCCGACAAAGCTGACCCTGGGTCCCGTATTCTTCCATTGGCCAGCCGAACGGCTCGCCGACTTCTACCGGCGCATCGCCGACGAGGCGCCGATAGACCGCGTCCATGTCGGTGAGGTCGTGTGCGGCAAGCGCCTGCCGTTCTCCGACCCGGTCTGGCCAGATGTCATCGAGCGCCTTGAGCGAGGCGGCAAGGAGGTGGTGCTGTCGACGCTTGCCGCACCTGCCAATGTACGTGAATGCAAGGTGGTCCGCGAACTCTGCCATGACACGCGCATGGTCGAGATCAACGACATAACCGCCATGCCGAGCCGGCGGGGTCAGCCCTTCGTCGCCGGCCCGTTCATCAACGTCTACAATGAAGGCACGGCACGCTTCCTCATCGCGCAAGGCGCGCAAACGATTTGTCCGCCGGTGGAGCTGTCGCTTGCGAATGTGGGAGCCATCGCTCGCGCCTGCCCCGAGGCGGAGTTCGAGATGTTTGCGTTTGGTCGCCTGCCGCTCGCCCTATCAGGGCGCTGCTACCATGCGCGGCTTCATGGTCTGCACAAGGATTCATGCCAGTTCACTTGCGAGAAGGACCCGGACGGCCTTGCGGTGGATACCACCGACGATCAGGCCTTCCTGGCGATCAATGGCGTGCAGACCCTGTCCAATCAGGTTCAAGCGGCCTGCCCCAGCCCCGCCGAACTCGCTGCGCAACAGATACGACGCTTGAGGCTATCCCCCCAGAGCTGCGACATGGTGATGGTGGCGAACATGTATCGCGACTTGCTCGATGGCAAGGAGGATGCCGAGTGCACCCGCTTCCTGCTTTCCTGCCTCGAACTGCCGGGCAGAATGGTCGACGGATATTTCCGTGGCTATGCTGGGTGCCAGCCGGCCGCCTTGCGTTGAAGGCGACCGGCTGGCGAAGCGGTCAATGCTCGCCGCCACAGGAGCCGCAGCAGGTGACGTCCTTGCGGCCGACCTGGACGCGCCAGACTTCAGGGCCCTGCTCCAAATAATCCCATGAAAGCTGGCCGGGGAACGACATCTCCAACTGGTAGTGCAGCGGACGCGGATCGTGGTCGCTGACGACGACGAAGGCGTCGCCGGGAGCGAGCGCCTCGGCCGTCGCGAATATTCGGGGATGACGCTCAATTGGCGCGATCGTCCGCACGTCGATGAGGGGTATCGTTGCCGTTTCCGCTATTGCCATGTCCTGGTGGTCCTCTGGYCGTGAAAAAAGAATGCCGGGAGAAACGGCCGCTATCCTCCCGCGCGGCGGACCCTAAGGCCCCAGCCGTCCGGCGAGGTTGTCGAAACGCAAACAAATCGGGGAATCGAACGCAGCTTGGCATTTCGCAAAGAGCATGGCCGGGCATGGCACTAGAACCGGCGCAAACCATTGCGACAGAACTGGAAGAGCCATGCCCGCATCCATCCTGCAGAAATACGGCGAGGCCCGGCTGCCTCGCTATACGAGCTATCCCACCGCGCCGAGTTTCGCGCGGTCGATCGGCGCGGGAGCCTATGGCGACTGGCTGCAGCAACTGCCCAAGAGTGATCCCGTCTCGCTCTACCTTCACATCCCGTTTTGCCGGTCGATGTGCTGGTACTGCGGTTGCCACACCACGATCACAAGGCAGGACCGGCCGATCCTCGACTATCTCAGCGTTCTGCGCGACGAAATCCGTATGGTCGCCGAGCGCATTCCGCACCGGCTGAAGGTTGGCGAAGTCCATTTCGGCGGCGGCACCCCGACCATCATCTCGCCGGCCGAATTCCTGGCGCTGACAGCACTGCTGCGCGAACACTACGACTTCTCCGACACGACCGGCATCGCCGTCGAGATCGACCCGCGCGGGCTGACAGCGGAGATGGCCCAGACCCTAGGTGCCGCAGGCGTCAGCAGGGCCAGCCTCGGCGTCCAGAGCTTCGATCCGGTGGTGCAAAAGGCGATCAATCGCATCCAGAGCGAGAAGCAGACGGCGCAAGCGACCGACAGCCTTCGCCGCGCCGGCGTTGCCGGCATCAATTTCGACCTGATCTACGGCCTGCCGCACCAGACGGTGCAGTCCTGTATCGACACGGCAAATGCCGCGATCGCCATGCTGCCCGACCGCTTTGCGGTGTTCGGATATGCGCATATCCCCTCGTTCAAGAAACACCAGCGGATGATCGACGAAAACGCCCTGCCCGATGGTCAGGCGCGCAACGAGCAGGCTGAGGCGATCAGTGAAACGCTGGTCGCAGCCGGCTACAGGCAAATCGGCCTCGATCATTTCGCGCTGCCCGGTGACGATCTCGTTCAGGTGCAAGACGCAGGCAAGTTGAGGCGGAATTTCCAAGGCTACACCACCGACAATTGCGAAACGCTGATCGGTTTCGGTGCATCGGCAATAGGCCGGATGAACGACGGTTATGTTCAAAACGAGGTGGCACCTGGGCTCTATGCCCAGCATATCGCGTCAGGGCAGCTTGCAACCGCCAAGGGCTATCGCCTGACGGCGGAGGATCGCCTGCGGGCCGAGATCATCGAGCGCCTGATGTGCGATTTCGCTGTCGATCTTCCGACAATCTGCAGCGCCCATGGCTTTGATCCGGCTCAGCTGCTCGCTGGCAACGACAGACTGGCGGCCCTCCAGGGGGACGGCGTGTTCAATGTGAAGGACGGTGTGATCCGCGTCGGCCAGGACCATCGTTTCGTCATCAGGGCGGTCGCGGCGGCCTTCGACGCCTATCTCGACCAATCAAACCGCACGCACAGCAAGGCGGCGTGAGCCGCGCAAACACCGAAAGCAAAAAGGCCCGGCTCTGGCGCGCCGGGCCTTTCGCTATCGCGACCTTGTCCCCCTATCCTGCAAGGCTGCGATAAATGGCGGGAAGTGCTGCAGGCAGCCGGTTGATGTTGCCGACCAGCGCATAGCCGTTCTGGCCGAATAGCGCCGGAACGTAGGATTTTGCCTCGCGGTCCACCGTCACGCCGAAGACGCCGAGCCCCATGCGGCGCGCCTCGATCACGGCACGGCGACTGTCTTCAAGCGCGAACCGTCCCTCATAATGGTCGATGTCGTTGGGCTTGCCGTCAGTCAGCACCAGAAGCAGCTTCTTGCGATTGGGCTGCTTGCCGAGTTCGGCGGCCGCATGCCTGATGGCCGCGCCGATCCGCGTGTAATAGCCCGGCTTCAACGCGGCGATGCGAGACTCCACCACCGAACTCATCGGTTCGTCGAAAGCCTTGACCTCCTCGATGCGCACCCAGTCGCGCCGCCTCGACGTGAAGGTCAGGATCGAGTGATTATCGCCGCAGGCGGAAAGCCCGTTGGCCAGGACCAGCAGAGCCTCCATCTCGACATCCAGCACCCGGCGATTGTCGAACCAGGCATCGGTCGACAACGACACGTCGACAAGGATGGTGACGGCGAGGTCGTGCACCTGCGGCCGGCTCATCAGATGGATGCGGTCGCTGCCCTGCCCACCCGCAGCCAGGTCGGTGCGGGCGCGCACGACAGCATCGAGATCGAGATCGGCGCCGTCGAGCTGCGCCCGCAGGATCTCGTTGCGCGGGCGCAGCACCTCGAACTGGCGGCGTACCCGGCGAATGAGGCGCCTGGTCTCGATATCTGGCTCGCCAGCGTCCCCGAGCGCCGAGGCCGGCGCGGCCAGCACCCGGCAGTGGTTGGGAAGATAGGTGCCCGAGCGGAAATCCCACTCCGGATAGGTCCGCTCCGCAGTCAGCGGCGTCCGGTCCAGTGCTTCGGGCGGCAGGTCGAGGTCGAAGCGAAAGCGCGTAGCCGGTCGGCCCTTGCGCTCTCCCAAAGTCATGTCGTCGAGGTCTTCCGCAGCCTTGGCGTCCTGGTCGTCGCTGTCGTCGGATGGACGGTCGACATTGACCATCTCGGCCATGGCGAGGATCTTTTCGAAGCGATTGAGGATGAAGGGGCTCCGCTCGTCCTTGCGTGGATCTTGGTTCTCCCGGACGGCTACCTGACGCTCGGTTTCAACACCCTCGGCCTCGCGGCCGCCGGCAATCGGCTCGTCTTCGCCACGGCGCGGTGCCGTCTCGACGCGCAGCAACGCATCGGGCCAGAGCGGAACGGGCAGCATGGGCAAATATCCCGCCGGTGCGCGATGGGGGAAGATGACCGGCAGCGCATCGTCGGGCTGTTCCGCGCCCTTCCGCAAAAGGCTCGATATCCGGCCCTCGACCTGAAGTTCAACCGATGGCAGAGGGCCACGCTGGCGCGCTTCGAGCGTCGCCGCCGCAAGACGTCGGTAGCGCCGTTCGAACCCGGGAAAGCTTTTGAGCACGCGGGCTACCATCTCTTCGGCACGCGCCAGCATGGCCAGATCACGTTGCAGCGGATCGGCGTCCGTCACAGGCTCAAGTGACATCGTCGCCATATAGGCGACCAGCCAGACGTAGAGATCACGGTTGAGATCCCTGTCGGGAAAAAGGTCGATCACCCCGGGCAGTATCAGCGACGACATATCGCGCCCGGGATGGGCCAGCTTTTCTTCGCCGAGCCCCATGCGCTGGCGCCATCCAAGCCGGTGGCCGGAGGCCTTTCCGCGTGCGGTGGCGATTTGCACCGCGCCTTCGCCGCCAAATCCGCGAAAACAAACCGCCAGCACCGGCTGCACATCGGCGAGCCGCACCGCCTGTTCGGGGTGGCGGGGCCAGGTTTGTACATTGCCGATGAGACGATGCCAGGCGCGCCCGACCGTCTCCTCCAGTTCAAGGAAGTCCAGCATGACAGGCGCGCCTCAGCGGATCAGGGAATCGGACAGTTCGAGCAATGCCGCCTTGACATCTGGCTCGTCGGTCAGCGGTTCGATCATTGCGGCGAGGACTGCTTCGCGCACCGGCACGCCGGCGTCGATGAGGCTGGCGCAATAGACGAGCAGCCGGGTCGACGCGCCCTCTTCGAGATCGTGGCCCTTGAGCGCGCGAATGCGTCGGGCGAGTTCGACCAGCGGCGCCACTTGCCCTTCGGCCAGGCCGCTTTCGGCCGAGACCACGGCGATTTCCTCGGCCTTGGGCAGGAAGTCGAATTCAATGGCGATGAAACGCTGGCGCGTGCTCGGCTTCAGGCTCTTCAGCAGGTTCTGATAGCCAGGGTTGTAGGACACGACGAGCATGAAGGCGGACGGCGCCAGCAACTGCTCGCCGGTGCGTTCCAGTGGCAGGATGCGACGGTCGTCGGTCAGCGGATGCAACACGACGGCAACGTCCTTACGGGCCTCGACGATCTCGTCGAGATAGCAGATGCCGCCCTCGCGCACGGAGCGGGTGAGTGGCCCGTCGACCCAGACTGTATCGCCGCCCATCAAGAGGTAACGCCCGGTGAGATCGGCCGCCGCCAGGTCGTCATGGCAAGACACGGTCGAAAGCGGCAGGCCGAGCTTGGCTGCCATATGGCTGACGAAGCGGGTCTTGCCGCATCCCGTCGGCCCCTTGAGAAGCAGCGGCAGGCGGCGCGCCCAGGCGCGCTCGAACAGGCTGCATTCATTGCCCGAGGGGCTGTAATAGGCGGGGCTGTCGGCAACAGGGCGGACGTTGGGCAGGGCGATGGTCATATGGGATCTCCATGGGAGGCAAGCTTAGGTGCGGGACGCATGGCCCCGGACAGATCCGGGGCCATGCGGCTGGCGTTACTCGGCGGGTTGGACGACGCGGGCCAGCTTCTCGCTGCGCTCGCGGCCTGGGACGAGCACGGCCCACATGAACATCAGCGCGGAGATGACCACGACGACGCCGGAACCGAGACGGATCCAGTAAAACAGTGCCAGTTGGTCCTGCACGTCCATGAAGCTTTCGCCCAGAACGCGCTGGAGATGCACCTGGACAACACCGGCGAAGGTGAGCGCGAACGTCATCACCGACATGGCAGTGACCATCATCCAGAAGCTGACCATGTTCAGCCACTGCTTATAGGGCGCGCGACCGAGCATCTCGGGAATGGCATAGGCCATCATGGCGAGGTTGAGCATCACATAGGCACCAAAGAAAGCGAGATGCCCGTGGGCTGCGGTCAACTGCGTGCCGTGGGTGTAGTAGTTCACCGAAGACAGCGTGTGCAGGAAGCCCCAGACGCCACCGCCGAAGAACGCCATCACCGAGCAGCCGATGGACCACAGCAGCGCGGCCTTGTTGGGATGGTTGCGTCCGGCCTTCCAGGTCATGTGGAAGGTGAACAGCACCATCGCAAAGAAAGGGGCGACTTCCAGCGTCGAAAACAGCGAACCGATCCACTGCCAATAGGCAGGCGCGCCGATCCAGTAGTAGTGGTGTCCGGTGCCGAGAATGCCGGAAAATAGCGCCAGGCCAACGATGATGTAGAGCCATTTCTCCACGACCTCGCGGTCGACGCCATTGAGCTTGATCATCAGGAACGCCAGCACCGACGCCATGATCAGCTCCCACACGCCCTCGACCCAGAGATGGATGACATACCACCAGTACAGCTTGTCGAGTGCGAGGTTGGAGGGGTTGTAGAAGGAGAAAAGGAAGAAGATCGCCAACATCCATAGGCCGAAGAGCAGGATGTTGGTGATCGTCGTCTTGCGGCCCTTGAGCGACGTCATGGTGATGTTGAACAGGAACATCAGCACCACGACTACAATACCGACCTTGATGATGAAGGGCTGCTCGAGAAACTCGCGGCCCTCATGGATGCGGAACAGGTAGCCGACTACGGCGATACCGGCAGCGACGAAGAACATCCAGAACTGGATGGTCGCCAGTTTCGGGCTGTACAGCTCGGTCTCCGCCTCCTCGGGCAGCAGGTAATAGGTCGCTCCCATGAAGCCCATGAGCAACCAGACGATCAGCGCATTGGTGTGGATCATCCGGACGATGTTGAACGGCAGCAGTTCGGAAAGCGTGTTGGGAAGCACGTAGATCATGCCGGCGACCACGCCGAAGGCGACCTGCGCCAGGAACAGGACAAGCGCGCCGTAGAAGTAGGTCATTGCGACCTTTTGGGATTGGTATTTCATGTCTGTCTCCTTGGCGCCTCAGCCTGCCTCGTTCGGCGGCCACTTCTGGGTGTCGATGCGGCTCGTCCATTCGAGGAAGTCTGCGAGATCGTTCAACTCCCCCTCGGTGAGATGGAACTGCGGCATCTGGCGGCGGCCCTCGATTCCCGAGGGCTGTGCTGCCATCCACGCCTTGAGCGTTTCGCGTGCGCCTTCTGGGTCGCTTTCGCCGCCATAGCGCTTCCAAACGTTGCCGAGTTCAGGCGCGAAATAGGCGCCCTCGCCCAGGATCGTGTGGCAGTTGACGCAGGAATTCTTCTCCCAGACATGCTTGCCGCGCGCGACTGAGTCCGTCAGCGTCTTCTCGTCAGTGGAGGTGGTGCGAATATAATAATGGCTGTGGGCCGTCAGCCCGACGAAGATTGCAAAGAAGAAGATCGAACCGCCGTAAAAGACGTTTCGAGCCCCCGTTTTTGTGAGGCGTTCTGCCATCACGTGATCCTTTCCAGACTGCGATCGCGCAAGCGGATCGGCCCATTCGTTTTCCCTCCCGACGGGCAGTTCCCGGCGGTCTCCGGCTGACCCGGATCGGAACCTTCTATGAGTTTGGGAAAGGCGTTCTTTGCGTTTTGGCAAACAAACGCGCCTGGGGCTCAGCCGGCAGCCAATGCGACGGCGATGGTCTTTGCCGCGGCTCCAGACATAAGGACCAGGCACCAGGCAAGCAGCGCGCGCCGCATCACGGTTTGGCTGCGTCCGCGCAAACCCATGAAATCCATCACGACGAAGCGGGCCTTGACCATGGCAAGGCCGAGAACAAACGTGATTGCCGTCGTCGCCCCTGCGAATCTCACGATCAGAACGCTCATGCCGGTGAGAGCGAGGAGGATGAGCAAGGATCTGGAAAGCCGATGTTCGGGGCTGTCTGTCATGCGATTCACGCCAGGTAGACCAGTGGGAACATGACGATCCAGATCAGATCGAAGACATGCCACAGCGTGGTGATGAGCACGACGTTGGAGCGCTCCATCCTCCAGCTGACGAGCAGCAGCAGCAATGCACCAAAGACAACGTGCATCAGGTGGAAGCCGGTGAGGATGAAGTAGAGCTCGAAGAACACGCCATAGGCTTGATCTCCGGCATGGCCGATCTCGGCGCTGTATTCGAACAGCTTGATGGCAACAAACAGCAAGCCGAAAACTGCCGCCCCAATGAGTGCGGCCCTCGCCTGTCGGCGCGTCGCGTCAGGCCGAGCCGCGCGCGCTGCCAACCAGCCGCTAGTGAGAAGAACAGCCGTATTCAACGCCGCGAGCGGCGCGTTCAGATGCAGGCGCGCCGAGGCGAACTGATCCGCCTGCACCACACCGGCCACCATGAATGCGACGAGCAGAATGCCGAACGCGGCAAGCTCGCTCCACACCAGTATCCAGAGCAAAAAGTCGCCGGCATCCGGATCGTCTCCGGCCCGCGTCGTTGATACGGCCACATCCATGCGGCTTCATATTCATGCGCCCGGCCTGCTTCTTTGCGATTGCGCAAGGTGGCGTACACGAAAATCTGCAGGATCGCGCCGTCAACAGCACCAGCTTTCGGGAACCCGCGCCATGACCAATGCCCAGTTCGGACTTTCCGTCGCCACGCCCATCATCGTCGGCTTCGCGCTGCTTCTCTACAGGATGGGCGTTCTCCAGCGCGCCGGGGCGGCATCAGCCGTACTGGCGTCAGTCGCCATCGCTGTTGTTCTTTTCTTCAACCAGTAGAAGTGCCAGAGCCAGCTGCGATGATCGAACCTACCCCCACGGCTGGTTTTGTCGAGCTGACCAGACTCTATCGCGCAACGCTGGAGATCTGCGACAGTCTCGAAGAGATCGCGGATTCTCTTCCTCACCCCGACAGGAAACGCTGCAGGCAGATTGCTGCCACGCTCAAGCCGGCCATCGAAGCTGCAAACAGCATGGAAGAAAAAGTCCTCTTCCCCGCTGCCCTCAATCGCCTGCCGGCTGAGGACATTGAGGCGACAATCAACCGGCTCCGCGAAGAACATGTACAGGATGGCGCCGCGGCCGACGAAATCGTCCGCATCCTCGTCACCTTGTCGCGCGGCGGCGGACGACGTTCCTGGGATGMCATAGGCTACATGTTGCGAGCCTATTTTGTGGCTGTTCGCCGCCATGTGGCATGCGAGCAGAGTTTGCTCGCTTCGCTGCGTGCCACCGCCAATCCCCTCTGAAACGGCAATCAAGCGAGACGATGCTTCGTCCGACTTGGCGAAGCATCCGAGCGTCCGGTTTCGGCAACATAAAAACGTATCGCAAGAATATTCAAAAAAATATCGCACCGCAGCATTTGTTTGCGCTGGATCAAAGACTGGTTTTCGTGAGCCACCTATTCTACCGATCGTAGTAACAGGCAACGTCACGCACTAAGGAGATTTGAAATGTTGACGCGACGCGAAGCACTCTTGGGTACAGCCACTGGTGCGGCTGCCGCAGCAATCTTGGGCTCTATGGCCGCAGCTCCAGCTTTAGCTGAGGTGAGCGCAGCCGATATCGCCACGCTGCCCCGGGTCAAGGTTGACCTTGTCGCGCCGCCCTTCGCACACGCCCATGACCAGATCGCCAAGGGCGGCCCGAAGGTGGTTGAATTCAAGATGACCATCAAGGAGCAGCCGATGGTGATCGACGGCGAAGGTACGACGCTCAGGGCCATGACTTATGAAGGCTCGATGCCCGGCCCATTGATGATCGTGCACGAAGGCGACTATGTCGAACTGACGCTCGTAAATCCCGAAACCAACGAGATGCCACATAATATCGACTTCCACGCGTCAACGGGCGCGCTCGGTGGTGGGGCACTGACCAACGTCAATCCCGGCGAGCAGGTTGTGCTGCGCTGGAAGGCGACCCGCACCGGCACTTTCGTCTATCACTGCGCACCTAGCGGAATGATCCCCTGGCACGTGGTATCGGGCATGAACGGTGCGGTCATGGTGCTGCCGCGCGACGGCTTGAAGGACGAGGCTGGCAAGCCCCTGAAATACGACCGGATCTTCTACATCGGCGAGCATGACCTTTACATACCGCGCGATGAGAATGGAAAGTACAAGAAGTACGATTCACTTGGCGACAGCTACGATGAAACGCTCAAGGTCATGCGTGGCTTGATCCCGACGCATGTCGTGTTCAACGGTAAGGTCGGTGCGCTGACCGGCGACAATGCGCTGAAGGCCAAGGTTGGTGAGACGGTTCTGTTCATCCATGCTCAGGCGAACCGGGACACCCGGCCCCACCTGATCGGCGGCCATGGCGACCATGTCTGGGAGCTGGGCAAGTTCGTCAACCCACCAGCCAAGGACCTCGAAACCTGGTTCATTCGCGGCGGATCGGCGGGAGCGGCGCTCTACACCTTCCTCCAGCCAGGGGTCTACGCCTACGTCAACCACAACCTCATCGAGGCGGCCGAGCTTGGCGCAACCGCGCATGTGATGGTCGAAGGTGAGTGGAACGACGACCTGATGAAGCAGGTTCAGGCCCCCGGCCCGATTCCGACCAACTGACGGCGGACCTTAACGCTGCTTCTTACGGCCCGCCGGTATCTCCTGCGGGCCGTTTTCTTTGCAAAGGACCAAACCCATGAAGTTCGGCGGTATTCTCGTGACCACTGCCATCGCTGTCCCAGCCATCGCGCTGGCGGTCTTTTCCCAGACAAGCGGGCCCGGCAGGCCCCCTGCTCTTTCCGGGCTGGCATCGCCGGCGACTGTCACCATAAACGCCGGCACCTTGGCCTATCGGCTTCCAGGCGAATTTCTCAAGGCCGAACGACCGGTCGATGCGCCAGCGGAGGACGTGCGCTTCCGCCGTCCGTTCGAGATCATGGCCTACCAGGTCAGCACCAGCGACTATGCGCTGTGTGTTGCCGACGGCGCCTGCGAGGCAGCCGAAGGCGCGAGCGGCGAACAAGGCAAGCTTCCTGCGACCGGTGTGAGTTTCCGCGACGCGATGGCCTATGCGCAATGGCTGTCGGATCGCACCGGCGAAACATGGCGGCTGCCCACCGACGAAGAATGGGCGTTCGCGGCCGCCGAACGGTTTGCCGATGACACGCTGGGGGTCGAAGACAGCAACAACCCCGCCGCACGCTGGCTCGCGCGCTATCGAAGCGAGGCCGAGTCCGCCAAGGGACGCGATCCCGAGCCCAAGCCCCATGGCCATTTCGGGGCGAATTCGAAGGGCGTCTATGATCTGGCCGGCAACGTCTGGGAATGGACCTCGACCTGCTATCGTCGCGCTTCCGTGAACCACCAAGGCAACGTCGACAGCAGCACCGACAATTGCGGCGTAAGGGTCACCGGCGGCCAGCACCGCGGCTACATGTCATTCTTCATTCGTGATGGCAAAAGCGGCGGCTGTGCCGCAGGCATGGCACCCGACAATCTCGGCATCCGGCTGGTGAAGGAGCGCCCGTCGCTGTTTGCGGCACTCAAGGCATTCTGGCGCAACGCTGTCGGCTAAGGCCGCCGTCGCACATCAGCGAACCAATCAAGCAAGAGGCCCAGATCTCCTTCAGGAAATCTGGGCCTTTTTTATGTCGCGGTGGCTTGCGAGGCAGGTTCGAGATCAGCTGGGTGCGGCGTTGGGCTGGCGCGCGCGCAGTTTCGGACGCACCAGCATACCGCCATAGAGCAATGCATAGCCGAGAAATGCCACGGTCCATGCCGCTGCCGATCCATGCAGGAGTGCCGGCGCGCCCGGAAGAAAAGCCGCGACTATACGCAACAGCGCCGAAACGACGATCGCTGCGAAGACCAGGCAAGAGCCGGCACCGGCATGCAATTCGCGTCCGGTATGCCCCAGCGTTGCCCGCGCCATCACTGCAAGCGTCATTACCCCGATCGCTCCYACGCCGAATGCGTGAAGAGCAGCTGCCGGCGGAACTGCCTCGGGCAGCAGGGCAGCCAGACCGGCCAAGGCTAGCCCCAGCGCCACAAAGGCGTAGGCAATGTGCAGGATCAGTACCAGCGGGTCGCGCAGCGTACGGTCGCCCGCCCAGCGCGCGAGCCGAACGGTGTTGAGAAGGGCAGCCCCCAGCAGCATCGCACCTGTAACAGACCGCTCCGGGAAGCAGGCCCAGGCGACAAGCGACAAGCTGGAGAGAGCGATCGTCACCCCATCGAAACGGTTGAACGGAACGGGCAACCGGCCCGGATTCGCGCGTGCAAGCCAGTTGCGGGTGAAGCTCGGGATGATGCGCCCGCCGATGATCATGATGAGCACGATGCCCGCCCCGATGCCAAGCCTGCGGCTGACATCAGATGCGCCCTGATAGTGCGCCTCGACATGGAAGGCGACATTGGCGGCGAAGAGCACGACCAGCGGCGCAAGAACCTTGAGGTTCCGCCAGTTGCGCCCGGCGATGATTTCGATCGCTGCGGCAACGGCAACCGCCAGCAGGAACGCACTGTCGATCATGGCTGCCGCAAGCCAGCCGATGTCGGCCGAAAAGAACACGGCCAAGCGTCCAGCCAACCAGAGAAGAACCAGTGCGAGCAGCGGCAGCCCCTGGACGGGCAGCCTGCCTGTCCAGTTGGGGATGGCGGTCAGCAGAAATCCGGTGACGATCGCGGCGAGATAGCCAAAGAGCATCTCATGGATATGCCAATCGACTGGCGCCAGCGCGCTCGCGGTTTCGAGCCGGCCGTAAAGCATGGGTAGCCAAAACAGGATGGTGATGCCGGCATAAATCGAGCCGAGCAGGAAAAATGGACGGAAACTATAGGAGAGCACAGCGGGATAGTTGCCCGGCCGAACGCGCGGAATAGCCATGACATCGCTTTCAACGGGAAAAGGCCGGGTAGAGCTGGTGCTCCACCCGGCTGATTTAGAGATGAATTGAGCAGCCTCGCACCGGCACTCAGCTGCCAGCGGGAACCTGAGCCAGAAGTGCCTCGAACGTCTTCTTGGCCTTGCCGAGCTGCTTGACGGCCTTGGCCTGCTCGAGGTTGGTCGGCTTGCCGACCACGATCAGCGCGACCATGCCCATGCCGTAGTGCGGCGTGCACTTGACGCCGTAGACGCCTTCCTTGTCGAGGGTGACGGAAATCTTCTCATTCATCTTGCCCTTGAACGGCGTCGCCCCCTCCGGGATCATGTCCTTGATGCTTTCGGCGTCGTGGGACTTGTCGGTCGGCACGAAGGTTATGGTATCGCCGGGTGCAGCGACGACGTAATCGGGCTGGAACACCATGGAGCCCTTCTCGCCCTTGTTGAGCATCTGGATTTCGATCTCGGYGGCCTGAACGGTGCCGGCCAGCAACACGGCTGCGAATGCGGCTGCAGTAGCAATGGCGTATTTCATGATCTTTTCTTTCCTTTCACGACGGCTCCAGCCGTTGGGCCCTTGCCTAAGGCGCCTTTGCCGAGGACACTTTGATCCAGCGCAAACCCAAGCGAGATGATCTGTGGTTTCGGAGAACAGCATTGGGCATTCGCAGGAGTAACTGAAATGAGCCGTCTCGACCGCTCGCTAATCGCCGGCTTGCCCGTCTTCCAGGGCATGGCCCCGGAGGACCTCGACCGTCTCCTCCAGCAGGCACGATCGCTGCGCATCGCCAAGGATCAGACGGTCTTCGAGCAGGAAGGAGAGGCACACTCTTTCTTCCTGCTGCTCGACGGCCATGCCCGCGTCGTCAAGACCACTCCGGACGGCCAACAGGTTATCGTGCGCTACATCAGCCCCGGTGAACTGATGGGCATAGCCCATGCACTGGGGCGCACCACCTATCCCGCCAGTGCCGTCGCTGCCGTGGACTGCGTCGTGCTCGCCTGGCCCGGGCATCTGTGGCCGGAGCTGGCGGAGTCTTTTCCAAGCTTCGGCACCAGCACCTACAAGACCGTTGGCGCCAGGCTCCAGGAGACCCAGGCCCGCGTCGTCGAAATGGCGACCGAACAGGTCGAGCAGCGTGTCGCTCACGCGCTGCTGCGGCTGGTCAAGCAGACCGGAAAGAAGACTGACGAGGGCATCCTGATCGACTTCCCGATTTCACGTCAGGACATCGCGGAGATGACGGGGACGACCCTCCACACAGTCAGCCGACTGCTCACGGCATGGGAAGAGAAGGGCTTAGTCAAAAGCGGACGTCAGAAGGTAACGGTGGTCGAGCCGCACCGCCTGTTCGTTCTGGCCGAGGGACGTGCCGACAAGAGCTGACGCTCCCAGCCCTTATTTCATCGCTGTCATCAGGTCGCGAAGCAACACGTCCTCGTCCAAGCGGTGTTCCCTCGCCGCATCCGAAACGGTATGGAACGACGCGATCGGGCAACCGATGCAAATAAGACCATGCCCGAGCATCACCCTTATGGTTCCCGGCCATTGGCGCATGATCGCGTCCATTGTCATGTCGTCATTGAAACGTGGCTTCATCGTCGTTGTCCGCTTCTGAAGCCGCCATGATGGGCGCATCTGGCAGCGCGGTCATTGCGCGCCGACAAACAGAACAGCGATATCTTCAGTCCAGCGCCATGACATCAAGCGGAATGCCCGCATGCTGCGACCTGACATAGCGATCGAGTTGATCGACGGCCGAGGATTGCGGCAGCTGGTTGCCCTGCAGTTCCGGCGGAACCTGCCAGCCAGGGGCTATGCCCTTCATGTTGGGCAGCTCGTGAGCGATGCCCTTGTGGCAGTCGATGCAGGTCGCTTTTCCCGAAAGCAGATAGCGCGTATGGATATCGGCGGCGCGTTGGGTCTGGCGCGTCAAATCCATGGCGACTGACGAGTGGCAGTTGCGGCATTCGAGGCTGTCATTGGCTTTCAGCCGCGCCCATTCGTGCTGAGCGAGTTCCAGACGCTTGTCCAGGAATTTGCGCCTTGTGTCGATCGTCCCGAAAATCTTGCCCCAGACCTCCTTCGAGGCCTGCATCTTGCGGGCGATCTTGTCGGTCCATTGATGCGGGACGTGACAATCCGGGCAGGACGCACGCACGCCCGAACGGTTGGCGAAGTGGATCGTATGGGTCAGCTCCTGATAGACGTTGTCGCGCATCTCGTGGCACGAAGTGCAGAATTTTTCCGTGTTGGTGACTTCAAGCGCAGTGTTGAACGCGCCCCAGAACATCACTCCGCCAACAAAGCCGCCGAGCGTCAGGAAGCCCAGACTCAATGTACCTGCCGGCGTGCTTACGATGCGCCACGCCCACAGCAGCCAGTCCTTCAATCGTTGCATGGGCCTACTCGCTGCCGGCGGGCTTGAAGCCCAGTTCGCTCATATCCTTGAAGCGGTTCTCGACGAGCGGTCGAACATCCGCCTGCGGCACATGGCACTCGGTGCAGAAATACCGCCGTGGCGATACGTCGGCCAGCATCTGGCCCTCCCGATTCATGTAGTGGGTGACACTGATCATCGGCGCGCCCGAGCTCTGGGTGAATTCCCGCTTGTGGCAGGACAGGCAGCGGTTGGCGTTGACCGAGAGCTGATAGCCTTCGATCGAATGCGGGATGACCGGCGGCTGTTCGGGATAGGCACGCATCTGCCTTCTGTCGTCGGTCACCCATTTGGGAACCGGCGCCGCTGGGACCGACTCCATGGGGGTCGGCGGCCCCGTAAGTTCGGGAGACCTGTTGGCGGCCATCTGGGCTACGGCTGCAGTTCCCGCGCAAAACAGCGTGACAAAAACAAGCGCGGGGACGGTGCGGCGCATATTTATGCGACGGGAACGATCTTGACTGCGCATTTCTTGAAATCCGTCTGCTTGGAGATGGGATCAGTTGCGTCGAGCGTTACCTTGTTGATGAGCTGGCTGGCATCAAACCATGGAACGAAGATCACGCCGCTCGGCATCCTGTTGCGCCCGCGCGTTTCGATACGCGAACGGATCTCGCCACGGCGCGAGATCACGCGCACCTCGGCCCCCTGGTTGATGCCACGTTTGCGGGCGTCGTCCGCATTCATGAAGCAGCGCGCACCGGGGAAGGCCCGGTAAAGTTCCGGCACGCGCAGCGTCATCGAACCGGAGTGCCAGTGTTCAAGCACGCGCCCGGTGACCAGCCAGATGTCGAACTCGTCATCAGGCGATTCCGCCGGCGGTTCGTAGGGCACCGCAAGGATCACCGCCTTGCCGTCGGGCCGGCCATAGAACTTAACCCCCTCGCCCGGCTTCACATATGGATCAAAACCCTCGCGGTAGCGCCACAGCGTTTCCTTGCCGTCGACAACGGGCCAGCGCAGGCCACGCACCTCATGATAGGCATCGTAGGGCGCAAGGTCGTGGCCATGACCCCGGCCAAATGTGGCGTATTCCTCGAACAGCCCCTTCTGGAGGTAGAAGCCAAACTCCTTTGCCTCGTTGTTTTCATAGTCAGGGTTGATCTCGCTGCGCGGGAACTTGTCGACATTGCCATTGCGAAACAGCACATCGTGCAGCGTCTTGCCGCGATAGGTCGGGTTGGCGTCGAGCATCTCCTTCGGCCAGACCTCCTCGGTAGTGAAGTATTTCGAAAACTCCGCCAGCTGCCACAGATCCGATTTGGCATCGCCCGGTGCTTGCACCAGTTGATGCCAGACGTGGGTACGGCGCTCGGCATTGCCATAAGCACCTTCCTTTTCAACCCACATCGCCGCCGGCAAGATGACATCCGCCGACATCGTGGTGACGGTCGGATAGGCGTCGGACACGACAATGAAATTGTCCGGGTTCCGATAGCCTGGATATGTCTCGTTGCTGCTGTTGGGGGCTGCCTGGACGTTGTTGTTGACCTGCACCCAATAGAAATTGAGCTTTCCGTCCTTGAGCATGCGGTCCTGCTCGACGGCATGGAAACCTGGTTTGTCGGGCAGAAGGCCTGCCGGCAGCTTCCAGATCTCTTCGGCATGCTTGCGATGCTCGGGATTGGTCACCACCATGTCGGCGGGCAGCCGGTGGGCGAAGGTGCCGACCTCGCGCGCCGTCCCGCATGCTGAAGGTTGTCCGGTCAGCGAGAACGGGCTGTTGCCGGGTTCGGAGATTTTCCCGGTTAGCAGATGGATGTTGTAGACCATCTGGTTGGCCCAGACTCCGCGGACATGCTGGTTGAAGCCCATGGTCCAAAGCGACATCACCTTACGCTTGGGATCGGCGTAGAGTTCTGCCAGTTCTTCGAGAAAGCCCTTTTCCACGCCGCTGAGTTCAGCAACCTTTTCCAGCGTGTATTCCGAAACCAGCGTCTTGAATGCCTCGAAGTCGATCGGCTCCATCTTCGCGGCATTCGCCGCGCCCTTGGCCGAGACTTCGCGCGGATCCTCCGGCCTCAGGCCGTAACCGATATCGGTTTCGCCACGCATGAACACGGTGTGGTTCTTGACGAAGTCCTCGTTGACCCGCCCCGTCGTGATGATGTGGTTGGCGATGTAATTGAGGATGGCGAGATCGGTTCCCGGCTTGAAGACGACAGGGATATCGGCAAGGTCCATGCTGCGGTGCGTAAACGTCGACAGCACCGCGACCTTGACGTGCTCGTGTCCCAATCGCCGGTCGGCAAGGCGCGTCCACAGGATCGGATGCATCTCGGCCATGTTCGAGCCCCACAACACAAAGGCGTCGGCATTCTCGAAATCGTCATAGCAGCCCATCGGCTCGTCCATGCCGAAAGTGCGCATGAAGGCATAAGCGGCTGATGCCATGCAGTGGCGGGCATTTGGATCGAGATTGTTGGAGCGAAAACCAGCACGCATGAGCTTGGTGGCGGCATAGCCTTCGAAGATCGTCCACTGGCCTGACCCAAACATGCCGACCGCGGTTGGGCCCTTGTCTTTCAGCACCTTTTTGAGCCGATCGGACATCAGGCCGAACGCCTCGTCCCATGAAACCGGCTCGAACTCGCCATCCTTGTCGTAGACGCCGTTGCGCTTGCGCATCAGCGGCGTGGTCAACCGGTCGGCGCCATACATGATCTTGGAAAGGAAATAGCCTTTCACGCAGTTCAGGCCGCGATTGACTTCGGCTTGCGTGTCGCCGTGCGTGGCGACCACCTGGCCATCCTTGACGCCAACCATCACGCCGCAACCAGTGCCGCAGAAGCGGCACGGCGCCTTCGACCACTTGATCTCGAGTGCAGTTACCCCACCAGGGATCGGCTGAGCGGAGGCAGGCAGGGCGATGCCAGCGGTCGCTGCTGCGATCGCCGTAGCCTGCGCCTTGAGCAACTCGCGCCGGTTCAGTTCAGCTGTCATGGCTCAGTGCCCTCCAGTTCCTCGATATGCTCGAAAACCATGTTTGCAGCGATCACGCCCGCAAGGCCGCCGATCGTCGTCAGCAGCCCGCCGAGTTCGCCTGCGCTTGCTCCTTCGATGACGACGACGATACGATTGCCGTCATGCGCCCGGATCTCTGGGCCATCCAAACGCGCGATCATCGCCAGCACCTCCTCCATGCGCCCAGGCATGACGGTGACGACAGCGCTTGAAATGTGGTGATATCGACGTGGGTCAGGCATGGGCTGGCTCCGCAGTCTGCCGCGCGATCATGATCGCCTGTGCTGGACATGGCGCAATGCACGCGCCGCAACCTGTGCAGGCACTTTCCGTCAGTTCTGGAAAAAACGGCCCGCCAATGCGCGGCCGGAACATGATCGCCGCTTGCGGACAGGCGTCCCGGCAAGTCATGCAGGAGACCCCGTTGAGTGCCAGGCAGTCGTCGGAAATTGCCACGACATGTGAAAAGGCCACCGGCGTAGCGCCCCCGAAAACTGGTTCGGGGCAGACCGTCGCGCAGTCTCCGCAAAGCAGGCATTCACCGGCCATGAAGTCCAGCGACGGCTTGGCCGCGACCATGACAATGATGGCTGTCGGGCAGGCTTCGACACAGGCACCGCAACCGGTGCATGAGGCTAGTCCGCCGTCCATCACCCCCGGCGGCACAATTCTTGGCACCGGCTGTTCGTTGCCGCCTGTCAGAAATGTCCTGCGGCTGATGGAGGCCGGCTTTGCCACGGGCTCAACCTCCGGGAGGTCCGGGCGGCCCGAATATGATCTGCCACATCCAGACAGCGAAGCCATAGCCGCCGACCACGCCAACCGCGACGATGGGCCAGATCCCGAAAGCAAGAACAAGGAATGCAAGGAGTTCTTTTCGGCGCGTGGAAACCGGCGATTTCACCGCAGCGGGGCCTGCCTGGTCCTGGGTCATGATCACCTCATGTGCCTTGGACGTGAATGGAACGATCAATCTCGTTCATTCTKTCAACAGGTTACCGAAATAGGCGGTCTTTGCAAATCTTCTTTGACACCAGGCAAGAATTTCACATCTCACATGCTTTCGAGCGAAATGACCTTTGCATTCCCAAGGAACGTGCACCGGTTATCGCCAAACAGCTTGCGGTTCGTTATATTTATCTGGATATAGCGATATGCCACCGCATGCGCTGCGAGTGCTCGATGGCCATGACCGAAAGATTGGCGGTCGGCTCGTCAAGGATCATCACGCGCGTCTGAAAGGAGATCGCGCTGGCAATCGCCACGGATTGCTGGTGCCCACCCGATAGGTACTCGGCTGTCGACCTTCTGATAGCCCGAGTTCACGTCGGCCTTGAGCCGCTTCAGCACACTGTCGGCTTCCGCGAACATTTCCGCCGATTTGTGGCAGTAGTCCAGCGAGCACCGCGAGCTGGGCCAATCGCAGACCTTGAGTTGAATCATTTTTGCACGCCTGTCAGTATTCGACACATACATTAGCGATTCATAAAACGACTTGCATCTGCATGAGTGAATCTAGGCATATATTTTCCTAATTTCCCTACATGAGAAAAATATTCTTGCTCATGCTGGCACCTTTGCCCATCATCCAGGTTGCCGCTGCGTCAAGTGGTAGAAATTACTGCCCATGGTCAGCGGCGAATGTCGATCAATGGGAGATTTTCATGAAGCGCAAATTGATTTCGCGAATAGCCCTGGCCACTTTCGTGACAGCGTCAGCATCGACGTTCGCATTGGCCAACGAACAAAAGGCAGTCAGCGCCGAACAGGTCACCGAGCTCAAGAAACGCGCGATAGAGGGCATCGAAGCCCGCGCAAAGCTCGCCCAGGAGATGACGGATTCGATTTTCAGCTTCGGTGAACTGGCCTTCCAGGAAATCGAAACGTCGAAATACATCACCGCCATCCTCGAGAAGAACGGCTTCACCGTCGAACGCGGCGTCGCTGGCCTGCCAACCGGCTGGGTTGCCAAATGGGGATCTGGCGAGCCGGTCATTGCGCTCGGCAGCGACATCGACGGCCTGCCGAAGACCTCGCAGAAGCCTGGCGTCGCTTATCACGAACCGATGATCGAAGGCGCGCCTGGGCATGGCGAGGGCCACAATTCCGGACAGGCGGTGAACGTGGTCGCAGCACTGGCGCTCAAGGACATCATGGAGAAGGACAAGTTGCCTGGCACCATCATGCTGTGGCCAGGCGTCGCCGAGGAACTGCTCGCCGGCAAGGCCTATATGGTCCGCGACGGCGTTTTCAAGGATGTCGACGCCGTGCTCTTCACCCATGTCGGCAACAATCTTCAGACCACGTGGGGCCAACCCAACGGCACCGGCATGGTTTCCGTCGAATACACGTTCAAGGGTGAATCGGCGCATTCGGCCGGGGCGCCGTGGCGCGGTCGCAGCGCGCTCGACGGCGTCGAACTGATGAATATCGGCTGGAACATGAAGCGGGAGCACCTGCGTCCCGAGCAGCGTTCGCACTATGTCATTCCAGACGGCGGCGACCAGCCCAACGTCGTGCCGTCAGCCGCAACGGTCTGGTACTTTATCCGCGAGCAGGATTTCGACAACATTTCCAAAAACTTCGACACCGCCAACACCATCGCGGAGGCAGCGGCGAAAATGTCGAACACCACCGTCTCGCGACAGATCGTGGGCACCGCGGCACCTCGCCACTTCAACAAGCCTATCGCCGAGGCGGCCTACGCCAATATCCAGCAGGTCGGCCTGCCGACATGGAGCGACGACGAGCAAGCCTTCGCCAAGGCCGTGCAAAAGACGGTGACCGCCAAGGAGGAAGGCCTCGCGGTCAAGCTCAAGGAGCTTCTGCCGCCACTAGAGAAACCCGAGAGCGGCGGATCCGACGACATCGGCGACATCTCCTGGGTGGTGCCGACAATCACGCTCAACTATCCCTCGAACATCCCCGGCCTGCCCGGTCACCATTGGTCGAATGCCATGGCCATGGCGACGCCGATTGCCCACAAAGGCGTCGTCGCCGGTTCGAAAGTGGTCGCCATGACGTCGATCGACCTTTTGACCAACCCCGAATTGTTGGCCAAGGCGACGGACTACTTCAACAACGAACAACAGAAGGGCCAGAAATACGTCCCGATGCTGACTGCCGACGACAAGCCGCAGATCCAGAAGAACGTCGAGATCATGGCAACCTTCCGGCCTGAAATGCAGAAGCTCTACTACGATCCGTCGAAATATCCGACCTATCTCGAACAATTGGGCATCAAGTTCCCGGTTCTCGAAAAGAAGTAAGGCCGTGGCCTTTTGCGCATCAATCTCGATAGCTTGATGCGCCCCATACGGCAGGCAACAGGGCCTGCCGTATGGAAGATATACGTCGGCACCAGATGACGGGCTGCCGATACCTGATCAAGAAACAGCGCTTGCGCGAAACCTCCCGAATTCACGCATCCATCGCGTTGCGTGCAACATGGGCCTGTTACAAGCGTGCGCTAATGTTCGCTCGACCACCATCAGGAGAAGCGACCATGCGATTTTCAGAGCTGCGTGAAACCCTTCGGACCATGGGCGTGGTCGTGAGCAAACGCGGCGAAAACATCCGCCTCAATCATTTCGGCGGATTGGAAGGCACGGCGAAGTACACCACCAACCTTCAGGATGCGATTGCGTTAGGTCGGGAACTGGCCGGCCCCCACCATAGGCGGCGCGATTCGATGCCGCGCGTCCGAGATGATTCTCGGTCCTAGCGTGTTTCGCGGCTGCAGGGCCGACGCGATCCGATGCAATGGGCTTGGACTCTCAATCGAAAGCCTGAATCAACCGGCACGGCTTGGTTTGGCACTTGTTAGCAAGTGCCTAAAAGCAACATCCATCCATCAATATGAAATCCCACGCGCCCGAATACTTGCGTGAGGCCGAATATACGCGCACGCTGATGTGGGGCGGCGTTAACGGAGATGTTCCCTTGGATGGTATGGTTTTGCCCCAAGCATGGTCTTGGGAGAAAGCTACAAAAACGTCCAATTCAATTGCATTCGAAGTGCGTGTGCCCCCTGCGAGTCTACGCATGGCCATCGTCGCAGCAGCCATACTCGGCTTTCCGGTGGCGGCCTTTGCCCAGACTTGCCCAACTCCAGCAGTCGCCAATGGCACGACATGCACGGTAACTCCTGGCACGACCATCACGGTCACTCCTGCCAATGCCATCGGGCTGAATGCCTCCGGCGCGCTCGGGCAGATCATCGGAAACGGCATCACGGTGAACCTCGCTGCCGCCACGACCACTGGCGCTTTGGCTCAGTCGGGTAGCACCATCTTCTTCAACGGCAGTACGCTTCACACGACGTCGACAATCACCGCAAATTCCGCGGGACAGTTCGGCTTGCGCGCGACCGGAGCGGGCAGCACGATCAACGCGGCCGGCTCCTCAATTACCATGGGACCGCCCAATGGCACGACGGCCGCGAGCAATATGACCGGGGCGACTGCCGAAGGCGGCGCGGCCCTCAGCCTGGCCAATACGTCGATCCAGATGCTTGGGCGGAGCAACCGGCGTCAGCAATCACGCTCTGGTGGCGACCGGTGCCAACAGTCAGATCAGCTTTTCGGGCGGATCGATATCAACGCTGTCGAGAGGCTCTTTCGGCGTCCAGGCGGAAGCCGGCGGGGTGGTGACGCTCGGTAGCGCCGCTCAGGTCGCGACCACAGGCGCTGCGACCGTTGGGACGCTGATCGGCAGCCACGCCTTGTACGCGACGGGCAACAACAACGTCATCAACGGCACCAATATCGGTGTGACCACATCGGGCGCGATCGCCAACGGCGTGCGGGCTGAGGCTGGCGGCGCCGCCAATCTCACCAATGCTCAGGTCACGACCACCGGTGCCGGGCAGGCCCCGAGCGGCGGCAACCCCTCGATCGGCAGCCACGGTTTGTATGCGCTGGGGGTCGGCAGCCAGATCAACGGCAACACTGTCACGGTGAACACCTCAGGCACGTTCACGAGTGCGGTGCGTGCCGAAGCGGGCGGCGCGATCTCGCTGACAAACAGTAATCTCACCACCAGCGGCACGTCCGCGGCCGACACTGATCCGACCTCGGCGGCGCGCGCCATGTCCGGCGGCTCGCTCCAGATCAGCGGCAGCACGCTGACGGGGACCGGGCAACGCGGAATGGGGTTCTCGGTTCAGGACGCGGGCTCAACTGCGACCATTTCGAACTCCACCGTCTCGGCGGCCGGCACCCGCGCGAACGCGGCCTTCATTTTCAATGGCGGTCAGGCAACCGTCACGAACAGCAGCCTCACGTCGATGGGTTTCAGTGCAGTCGTCCTGCTGGACCCCGGCTCCTCGATCGACCTGACCAATACGACCATCGCGGCCAATACACCGGCGGCGTCGATCGGCTACGGATTGCGCGCAGGCAACGGCGCCACCGCCAAGATGAGCGGCGGATCCGTCTCTACGGCAGGGCGAGACTCGCCCGGCATTCATACCGGCAACGCAACGATTACAGCCACCAACGTCGTGGTCACGACCACGGGCAACGACAATGCCATGGGCGTGCTTGCGGAYGGCAACTCCCTGATCACCCTGATTGGCGGCTCGGTGACGACCCACGGTGACGCGGTCCGGCAAGCGTCTTTCCCGCATGCGCTCGGTGCGCGAAATCCAGGCGGCGTTCTCTCCTCAACGGGCACGACCATCTTGACCACCGGCATCACCGCGATGGGTGCGGTCGCCGACGATGGCGGCACGATGCTTCTAAGCGGAAATTCGATCACGACGCTGGGGTTCCGGAGCATCGGACTGTACTCGATCACCGAACAGGTCGGCGCGCAGTTTCCCGCGAACCTGACGGCGAATGGCGTGACATTGGAGACCTCCGGCCAATTCGCACATGGCGCTGCCGCGCAGGCGCGCAACGACGTGCCGGTCCCGAAGGCCACGCTCACGGTCAACGATACCGCTATCACGACCCATGGTGAAGGAGCAGTCGGTTTGCGGGCAACGCTCGCGGACTATGGTAGCCCTGTCACAGGCCGCGGCGAAGCGGCGGTGATCGCCAACCGAAGCACCGTCTTGACCGAGGGCATTGGCGCTCATGGCGCGCTGTCCCGCGACAATCCGACCTCGGTCACCATGATGCAGACTTCGGTTCTCGCCACCGGCCTGCATGCGCACGGTTCCGTCGCTGAAGCCGGCGGGCTGATCGTCGGCATAGACTCGACAGTCACCGCGAAAGGCGGGCTTGCGTCGGCGCTCTATGTGACCGGTACGCACGCCCCCGTTTCGACAGCAAATTTCACTACCAGCACGCTCACCAATGTGAGTGGTCCCACGATCGGCGTKGGCGGTGTAGGCAACGTCACGCTGACCAGATCCATGGCCTCGGGCAGCGGCGAATGGCTGCGCGTCGCGACTGCCAGTGATTTCCCGGAACTTGTGCGAGAGGTGCCGCTGTTTGGCATTCCCGATCCGATCCTGGACCCGGATGAACCCGAAGTTCCACCGCCAGCGAGCCCTCCGGCACCTCAGGCGCCTGTTATCGTTCCAGGCCTCGCCAACGTGCTGCTGGACAGTTCGGCGGTCATCGGTTCGGCCTTCACTGCGCCCGGCAGCGTGTCCAATGTCACGATGCTGAACGACAGTCTCTGGATCATGACGGGCAATTCCAATCTCACCAATCTGCTCAACGACCCGAGCCTTATCCAGTACACGCCGCCGACCGGCGACCCGACGTTGCTTGCGAGCTACAAGACGCTGACGGTCGTCAACTATGTCGGCGAAGGCGGCCAGATCGGGCTCAACACCTATCTCGGTGCTGATGGCGCGCCATCGGATATTCTGATCGTCGATGGCGGTACGACGACGGGCGACACCACGCTCATCGTCAAGAACACCACCGGACCCGGCGCGCTCACCGTCGCCAATGGCATCCTGGTCGTCGACACCATCAATGGCGCGACATCCGAATCCACCGCCTTCACGCTGGCTGGGAACTACATCACCAAGGACGGCCAGCCAGCGGTGGTCGGTGGTGCCTTTGCCTACACGCTTCACTATGGCGGTGTCGGCGCTGATGTCACCGACAACAACTGGTATCTTCGTTCGGCACTGGTCCCGGGGCCGAATCCGCCGCCGCGCTATTCGCCTGGCGTGCCGCTCTACGAGGTCTATCCACAGCACCTTCTGGCCCTCAACACCGTACCCACGCTGCAACAGCGTGTCGGCAACCGCTACTGGAGCGAGCCGGCTCCGGCACCCGAGACGGTGTTCTGCAAGGACGCGTCGCAGAACTTCCAGTGCCCCGTCACCGGTGCGCAGGCGCAATATTATGCCGGCGCTGCCGACGGTAATCGTGCCCTGATCGAGGACCAGCGGGCGATCTGGGGCCGCATCGAGGGCAGCCATGCCAGCATCGAACCGGCCGTCACCACTTCTGCTACCGACTACGACACCAATGTGTGGAAGCTGCAGGCTGGCCTCGACGGTCTGCTGCATGAGGCCGAGGACGGCTCCAGACTGATCGGCGGCATCACCGTGCATTTGGGCCAGGCCTCGAGCGACGTCACCTCGTTCTTCGGCGATGGCGACATCAACACGACAGGTGGTGGTTTCGGCGGCACGCTGACCTGGTACGACCAGAACGGCTTTTATGTCGATGGCCAGGCGCAGCTGACCTGGTTCAACAGCGACCTGACCTCGAAGGCGCGGGGCCTTGCCACGCCGACCCTTGTCGATGGCAATGGCGGCTTTGGTTATGCGCTGTCGGTGGAAACCGGCAAGAAGTTCGACCTCAACGACACCTGGACGCTGACCCCGCAGGCCCAGCTTGCCTATGCCAATGTCGACTTCTCCAGTTTCGCCGATGTCTTCGGCGCCAATGTCTCGCTCGGCAGCGGCGGTTCCCTGATTGGACGGCTCGGCATCTCGGCCGACCACGACCAGAACTGGAAGGACGAGGCGGGCAAGACAAGGCGCAGCCATCTCTATGGCATCGCCAATCTGTACTATCAGTTCCTCGACGCCACCCAGGTCGATGTCTCGGGCGCCGGCTTCGAAACGCGTCCCGACAAGCTATGGGGCGGGCTTGGCCTTGGCGGCTCCTACAACTGGAACGACGACAAATATTCGGTTTATGGCGAGGTCTCGGTCAACAGTTCGCTGGAGAACTTCGGCGACAGCTACGCGCTTGCCGGCACTGCCGGCTTTAGGATCAAGTGGTAAGGGGGGCAGAGAAAAGGCCTGCCGGGAGGGGATCGCGGCAGGCCCTATCGGGAGCGCGGTTGTGTGTGTACATCAACGAAGCGCGCTCCAGGACATTAACGCTTGGCTTCGCCTTACGTTCCCGGCCCCCACCTGCGCAGGCTCCCTCAGCGCATAAAGATCAGCGCCATTCCGGCGACCACGAGTGCCGAGCCCGCCCAGGCGCCGCCGGCGGGTCGCTCGCCGGTCTTCGCCCAAAGCATCGGCAGGATGATCACCGGCGAAGTTGCCGAAAGTGTCGACACGATGCCGACCTTGYCGCCTGAAAGCGCAAACAAAAGCAGAGTCATGCCGATGGCGAGCGCGATGATGCCGGTCAGCGCCGTCAGTGCTGCTACCTTCCATGTCAGCGGCGCCTTGGGTTTTACAGCCGGTATCGGCAACTGGATCAGCACGCTCAGGCAAACCGCTGCGATGCCGACACGCAGCATCGAGGCCACGAAAGGGTCGATGCCGGTCGCCATCACCGGCCTTGCGATAATGGAGCCGATCGCCTGGCCGGCCGCCGCCCCCAGTCCCAGCGCGACACCGATCCATAATGGCCCCTTCACCGTCTCCCAGGCGTGAAGCTGCGCCCGGCGCGTGCCAAACAGGATCGCAAGCAACACGCCGGCGACAGTGAGCCCGATGCCCATGGAAGCTTTTGGCGCAAGGTCCTCGCCCAGCATCAGCCATCCCAGCACGGCGGCAATCGGCGCGTTCAACGCGAAAAGGATGCCGGCACGGCGAGGCCCCAGCCGATTCAGCGTCGCAAACAGCAGCGTATCGCCGACAAAGATACCAACGAGGCCGGACAAAAGCAGAGGCCCGGCGCTGCCGGCATCAAGTTCGCGCCATGTGCCGGTGGCCAGGACATAGATCGCCAGCAGTACGGTGACGAAGACCTGACGCAAGCGGTTGAATGCCGGCGCGCCGAGATATCCGGCCGGTCCGGCCGAGATCAATCCGGTGACGGCCCAGCATGTCGCCGCCCCAAGTGCTGCAATCTCGTGAACAGGCATTGGCGTTCCGACAGGCAAGAGGATTGATAGGCGCGGACACGACCGCACCAAAGCACCGCTATAGATACGCAGCGCTTCACGTCCAGTGGCACGGCGGTGCCTGGACAGGGCCACCGCCAAACCATTCGCTCACATCGAACGATTCAACAGATATTACGCGTTGGATTGATCAAAAGCCGGCGAATAGCTTGCGCCTGAAATTCGCAGGAACAAGCCATGAATGCCCTCGCCCGAGCCGAAACCCAAAGTGCTGCCGCCATCAGCCCACAGCAGACGGTGCGCCACCCAGCAAGCGGAAATCATCTGGCGCCCGGCCTGCTGCTTGTCGCGGCCATCGCAAGCTTCGCCTTCGCGCTCAGGCTGCTTCCCGGCCTCTCCGCCTTCAGCCCGATGATCATCGCCATCGTTATCGGCATGGCCTTCCACAATCTCGTGGGGACCCCTGCCCTTGCCAAGCCGGGCGTTGCGTTTTCGATGCGCAAGGTGCTGCGCTTCGCCATCATCCTGCTTGGCCTGCAACTGACCGCCAGCCAGGTCGCCGAGGTTGGCGCCATGGGCATCGCCATCATCGCGACAACGCTTGTCGCCACCTTCGCATTCACCTTGTGGCTCGCGAAACTCATCGGCGTCGATCAAAAACTCGCCGAACTGATCGCCGCCGGCACCTCGATCTGCGGCGCATCCGCTGTCATCGCCACCAATACTGTCACCAATGCGCCCGACGAGGATGTCGCCTATGCGGTTGCGTGTGTGACCGTCTTCGGCTCGGTGGCGATGTTCGCCTATCCGTTGCTGCCCGGCCTGCTTCACCTTGATCCCCATGCCTACGGGCTGTGGGTGGGCGCGTCGATCCATGAGATCGCCCAGGTCGTTGCGGCCGCCTTTCAGGGCGGCCAGCAGTCGGGCGAGTTCGGCACGGTGGCGAAGCTCACCCGCGTGATGATGCTGGCGCCGGTGGTCATCGCGCTTGGCGTGGCCGCCCGCCAGCGCGCCAAGTCCGCCGGCAAGACGCATAATGGCGCATCCGCTCCCATGCCGTGGTTCGTGCTCGGCTTCATCGCGATGGTCGGCATGAACAGCCTCGTCGACATTCCGGCCGAGACAAAGGCATGGATCGTCACGCTCACCACCTTCCTGCTGACTATGGCGCTCGCCGCCATGGGGCTTGAAACCGATGTCCGCAAACTTTGGGCACGCGGCGCCCGTCCACTCTTTCTTGGCCTTGGCGCGTTCCTTTTCATCGCGACTTTCTCTCTAATGCTGGTCAAACTTCTGGGCTGACCACCGAAAGGAAAGCCGTGACCCTTGAACAGCTCAGGATCTTCGTCGCGGTGGCCGAACGCGAGCACGTCACGCGAGCAGCCCAGGCGCTGAACCTGACGCAATCGGCGACGAGTGCGGCTGTGTCCGCACTGGAGGCGCGCTACCAGACGAAACTCTTCGACCGCGTCGGCCGCCGCATCGTGCTCACCGACGCCGGCCGCATCTTCCTGTCAGAGGCGCGCGCGGTGCTTGCCCGCGCCAGTTCCGCCGAAATCGTGCTCGCCGACCTCGCCGGTCTCAAGCGCGGCGCGCTCAAGCTCGCCGGCAGCCAGACCGTCGCCAATTACTGGCTGCCCAGGATCGCGCACCGCTTCCAGACGACCTACCCCGGCATTTCGCTTGGCATCACCATCGGCAACACCGAGACGGTGGCAGCGCAGGTCCATGACGGCGCGGTGGATCTAGGCTTTGTCGAAGGCGAGATCGACGATCCCGCACTTGCCATCGCGCCGGTGGCCGAGGACGAGCTGGTGCTTGTCGCGATATCAGACCACCCCTGGACCGTCACGCCGCCGGCCTCGCCTAGCGACCTCAAGACCGGGCGCTGGATCCTGCGCGAGCAAGGTTCGGGTACGCGCTCGAACTTCGAGGCGGTGCTGGCCACCCTTGGCGTCGAGCCGGGCAGCCTCGATGTCGCGCTCGAAATGCCCTCCAACGAATCGATCCGCACTGCTGCCGAGGCCGGTGCTGGCGTTGCCGTCATGTCGCGGCTTGTTGTCGAAGGCGCGCTCAAGGCCGGTACGCTGGTCGCCATCGACTTCGCCCTGCCCAAGCGCAGCTTCTTCGTGCTGCGCCACAAGGAGCGTTATGCCACTCGCGCGGCACGCGAGTTCCTTGCCCTTGTCGTCGGCAGCAAATGACCCGGCTTCAGGCAATTCCACTTGAAAGCGCCTGACAAGAACAGCACCAGCCGTGCAGGCGGCCGCGTAGTCACTTGCCCCCGCCGTCTGGCTTCTTGAACAAACCGAGCAGGTCGATCGGCAGCGGAAACACCACCGTCGACGAGCGCTCGCCCGATATGTCGTGCAGCGCCTCGAAATAGCGCAGTTGCATCGCCTGCGGCTCCTTGGCCAGCATCCTGCCGGCCTCGACAAGCTTTTGCGCCGCCTGCTGCTCGCCCTCGGCATTGATCACCTTGGCACGGCGTAGCCGTTCGGCCTCCGCCTGCTTGGCGATCGCCCGCACCATGCTCTCGTTGAGGTCGACATGCTTGATCTCGACATTGGTCACCTTGATGCCCCAGGCGTCAGTCTGCTGGTCGAGGATCTCCTGGATGGCGGCGTTCAGCTTGTCGCGTTCCGCCAGCATCTCGTCCAGCTCGTGCTTGCCGAGCACCGAGCGCACAGTGGTTTGCGCCAGTTGGCTGGTCGCGGCCATGTAATCCTCGACCTTGATGATCGCGCGCTCGGGATCGACGATGCGGAAATACAGCACCGCATTGACCTTCACCGAGACGTTGTCGCGCGAAATCACATCCTGCGGCGGCACGTCCTGCACCACCACGCGCAGGTCGACCCGCACCATCTGCTGGACGAACGGGATGAGCAGGATCAGCCCCGGCCCCTTGATGCCGGTGAAGCGGCCAAGCGTAAAGACGACACCGCGCTCATATTCCCTCAGGATACGAATTGCCGCCGACAGGAACATGACCACGACAAGCGCGAGTATCAGATAGACGACATAGCCGACGATCATTGCGGTTCTCCTGGCTTTGAAACGTTCCGGCGCCGGACCGTCAGCACGAGATCCTTGATCCCGGTCACCTCGGCGGGATCGCCAATAGCGAGTGGCTCGTCCGCCCTCGCCCGCCAGCGCTCGCCCTGGGCGAAGACATGGCCCTCGCCCGCCGACCAGTCGATGATCTCGACCGGCAAGCCGTTCATCGCCTTGGCGCCGACGCGCGAAGGCCTGTGGCGCGCCGCCCAGACATAACTGCCGGTCAAAAGTGCCAGGCCAAGCGTCAGGGCGGCGGCAGTTCCAATCAGCATCCACGAGATCTCGAAGCCGGGACCCTGCACCTTGAGCAGCATCGCTGCGCCCAAAAGGAAGGCGGCAACACCGCCAAGCCCCAGCACCACCGTCGGGTTGAATGCCTCCATGACCAGGAAGGCGAGGCCGAGCAGCATCAGTGCCAGGCCGGCATAGTTGATCGGCAGAAGATCGAGCGCGTAGAGCCCAAGCAGCAGCGCCATGGTGCCGACAACGCCCGGCGCCACCATGCCGGGGCTCGAAAACTCGAAGACCAGGCCGTAGATGCCGACCAGCATCAGGATGACAGCGACATTCGGGTCGGTGATGATGGCCAATAGCCGGATCAGCCAGCCGGGCTCTACCACCTCGACCGGCAGGTCCCTCGTCGCCAGCACCTCTTTTTTGCCGGCGACATCGACCGTGCGCCCGTCGACCTGACGCAGCAGGTCGGTTCGGTCGCGGGCAATCAAATCGATGACATGCTCCTGCAGGGCGGCATTGGCCGACAGGCTTGCGGCATCGCGCACCGCCTTTTCGCCCCAGTCGGCATTGCGCCCGCGCAATTCGGCAAGCGAGCGGATCAGGGCGACCGCGTCGTTGGTGACCTTGGCCATCATCGGGTCGGTGTCGGGAGCGGCTTTCTTCTGGTCCTTGTCATCGCCGCCCCCGGGCAAGGAGGGCATGCCGCCGATCTCGACTGGGGTCGCAGCGCCCAGGTTGGTGCCCGGTGCCATCGCCGCCACATGGGTGGCATAGAGGATGTAAGTGCCGGCACTTGCCGCGTGCCCGCCGGATGGCGCGACATAACCGATGACGGGAATGGGCGAAGAAAGGATGTCGGCGATCATCTCGCGCTTCGAGGTGACCAGCCCGCCCGGTGTGTTCATCTCGAGGATGACGACTTCGGCGTTGCGCTTGACCGCCGTCTCAAGGCCTTCCTTGAGCTGTCTTGCGCTCGCCGGGCCGATGGCGCCATCGATGACGATGGTCAACGCCACCTTCGCCCGGCCGCTGTCTTCTCCGATCGAGGAAGAGGCAGTAAAGACCGCAGCGGCGACCAGCGCCGCAACGAAAAGGGCCAAACGCGCGAGTTTCACGCTCAAAGCTCCACATCCCAAGATATGGGCACGCTGCGCGCGAAGTCCAATGCGCGTTTGGGCTGCCGTCAGCTGAATTTCAGCACGGCCTCCACCTCGTCGTMATAGGTTTCGCCGGTCGTGATAAAACCTAGGCGCTTGTAGAAGCCTTCCGGGCTCGCCTCGCCCAGCCCGTAGCTGGTGAAGAGTTCAGTGAAGCCCCGCCCCCTGAGATCGCGAACCACAAGTGCGATTGCCTTCTGGCCAAAGCCCATGCCCTGGTAAGGTCCTGAAATCATGAAGCGCCACAGGAAGGCACCGGGGCAATCGATGACGTCATAGTCGGCGCCGATATGCAGCATGACGAAGCCAATCGGCGTGTCGTCGGCATAGACGGCGCGGAACCAGGCGTTTTCAGAAAAATGTGCCTCGGCGATCGAGGTGCCGTTGTCGGCCACCTTGTTGCGCTGGGCTTCGCTCAGCGTCTCGCTGAGTTCGCAAACATCGCTCACGGTCTGTGCGGAGATGCGGCGCAACGAGACCTCGGAGGCCGACGAAATCTGTTCGGTCATGATGGTTTCCAGAGTTTTGATATTTGACCCGGCAGTGCCGGCGCGGTTCGTGTCGTCCGCCAACGCGTTGAGCTGTTACTCGAAGCGCGAATACTTGCGCTGATCTTTCGCGTCAACATCAGTGCATCCGCGGCCATGGCCCAAGGCCGCGGATGCCTCGTCGATGTCTAGAAGCTGACTGCCAGCTTGGCATCGATTCCGTGGTCGGACGCACCGCTGCTCACCTGCCCGGTGTAGCTGATGGCAAGCTTCGCCTTCGGTGCGATGTCGAAGTCGATGCCGGCACCCAGCACCGCCGCGTCCCTGGCGATCGGCGTGCCCGCCACTTCGAAGCCGTCCGAGCCGGCAAAGGCGACCGACGACAGCGGCGTAACATCGCCAAAGGCATGGCGCCAGCCCAGCGTGCCACGCACAGTCGCGTTCACCGCACCCAGCGCGACATCGGTCGAGCCGCGAACGCCAAGCGTGGCGAAAGTCACGTCGTTGCTGGTGGCTTCGCTGGACAAGGCTGCCGCCCCGCCCGTCTCTGTGAAGGCGTCGGTGCGCAGGTTCACGTAAGACAGGTTGGAGAAGCCCTCTACGGCGAAGCGCCCAGCATCCACCTGGTAGCTCGCCTCGCCGAACACCTGGGCCGTGCCGCCGTCATACTTGGCCGATAGCGCGTCGGAGAAGCCTGCGAAGGCGACCGAACGCGCGGTGTCGAACCGGTGCCAGCTATAGGTCGCGCCGGCGGTCAGGCCGAACGCACCAACCCGCGTGCCGGCGTTGACGCCGAGATGGTAGTTGTCGCTGCTGCCGTTGGAAGTGCCGTCCGCGGCATCGAAGGTCGAGCGGCTGTAGCCGGCAAGCACGCCTAAGCGCCAGCTGTCGCCGACCATCGCATCGGCCCCGCCGATCAGGCCGCCGGTGCTGCGGTCGAAGCCCATGGCGTTGCCGTCGCCGTCGTTGTTGCCCCACGAACCGAAGGCCCGGGTCCACAGCGCGAAGCGGTCGGTGTCGGCAGCCGCCAGTTCCAGGCCATCGTCGCCATAGGCCATGACAGGCATGCTGGCCGCGGTCGCATCGCCAAACGCCTGGTCGATGCGGCTGGTGGCTGCGTCGAGCAGGACGCCGCTGTTCTGCATAATCATGCCCCTGGCCGAGGCATGCACCTCGCCCGACAGCTGCGCAAACGCCTGCTGCGCGCCCGCTTCGTCGAGATTGACGACGGCCGCGTATGCCGCATTGGCAAAGCCCGTGCTTTCGAGTGCTGCGGCCGTTGCCTTCTGGTTCCGCGTCGCGCCGACATCGGCAAAAGTGACGTCGTTGCGGTTCAGCGTCAGCGTCACGTCCTTGGCGCCATAGGCAAGGGAGGGATCGAGGAAGGCAAGGTTCGAGCTGACATCGGCGAACGAGCCGGTCACGCCGCCATCGGCGGTGATGATCTTGTAGTTGGTCTGCGGCGCATAATTGTTGCCGCTCGCCAGAGTCAGCACCGATCCGCCCTTCAGCATCGCCTTGCCTGATGCCGCGACCTTGTCGCTTTCGCCCTTGGCATTGGCTTCGACCTCAAAGGCCGAACCGGCTTCGAAGGTGATGTCGCCAGCAACCTTGATGGTGCCGATCGAATTGCCAGGCGCCAGCACACCACCCGAGGCGATCACCGTGTTGCCGAGCGTGCCGATGCCGCCCAGCAGGCCGCCGGCACCGACAGTGGTCAGCTTCGACGTAGCGATCGAACCCTGCACCGAAAGCGCGCCCGCCTTGACGACGGTCTCGCCGGTGTAGCTGTGGGTGCCGTCGAGAACCAGCGCGCCAAGACCGAGCTTGGTCAGGCTGCCAGTACCCGAAATCTCCTTGTTGATGCCAACGACGTTGGTAGCATCGGCGATGTCGAGCGCGCCGCCGCCCGCCTCCAGGACCACGTTGCGACCAAGCACATGCATGTCGGTGCCGGCGATCCTGAGGCTTCCGCCATCGAGCCTGAGCTTGGCCTGTTCGGTGCCAAGGGCCGCGTCCTCGTCGACGATCACGGTACCGCCATCGGCGACCTTGAGCTCGCCGATGAAGGAATGGTCGTCGATGCAATAATCGCGGATCGCTTGCTGGAAGCGCGCATCGGTGCTCTTGCAGTCGAGCAGCGTCTTTTTCTCGGCGTCGGTCAGGCCGGTCAAAAGCGGCATCCCATTGTCGTCGGATATCTGGCCGAGATAGACGTCGTCGCGCATGTTGTTGCGGCTGAGCACAAACTCCTTGCCGCGCTCGCTGAAGGTCGAAGCACCCTTGCCCCACACCACGCGCGTCCTGGCGGTGCCGTTGTCGTCATAGTTCTCAAGCTGCGGCCCGACCCAGCGCAGCGTGTGCGCCACCGGCTCATGATCGGAGAGAGGCGTCTTGGAGCCGTCCGGATTGGTCACATAGGACGTGTCGCGAATGACGCCGAGATAGGGGTCCTTCGGATCGTCATTGATCACCCACCATTTGCCGAACGGCCTCGACGCCAGGAAGTGGTCGATCTTGACGCGGTGCCAGCTGCCCCAGGTGTTGGTCGCGTCCTCGCCATGCGACGGCCAGGTGACGGAGCCATCATTCAGCGCATGCGGCGAAAACTGCTCGCGCTCATTGGGCAGTTGCAACAGCTGGAACTGCTTCTTCAGGATGTTCATTGTCTGCGGCAGGTTGCCGGTGACCGGATACATCTCGTCGGCAAACAGACCTGCCGGAACTGTCGAGGCATCGATCTGGGCTGGAGTCTTGCCCTTCCACTGAGTGAGATAGGCGTCGAGTGCCGCTTGGTCCTTGGCGTATTGGCGCAGCAGGTCGAGATAAAACGGCGTCGTCGGGCTCTTGGTGTAGATCTTGAGCAGCCGTTCCTGCTGGCTGATCGAATGCAGTCCGCGCTCGGAGACGTCGCCGGCGTTGAAATCGCCGGTCAGGATCACCGGCCCCTGCCCCTTCGCCCAATTGTTCAACGCCTTGGCCTGGCCAATGCGATTGGTCGAGGGATCGTAATAGTTCAGGTGCGTGGTCGCGACGATGGTCTGCGGCTTGCTCGCCGTCGCATCGAGCTTGGTGTAGGGCGCGATCACGCCTTGGGTCACCGCGCCGAAGGTGCCTGGCAGGCGCGAAAACACACCGACGTCATTGTCCTGGCGCGTGCCATAGGTGCCGAGGCCGGCAGCCTGCATCAGGCCGGGCAGGTCGCGCGCATAGGTGGAGTTGGCGCGGAATTCCTGGAAGGTCAGGACGTCGTAATTGCCCTTGATGAAAAAGTCGGCCGCCACCGACGGGTTGGGCTTGAAGCGGTCGAGCCAGGTGTTCAGCGTCAGGATCCTGATCGAATCTTCGGCCGCCTGCGCGGTCATTGCCGACACGGCCAGTGTCGTGCCGCACAACAGAGCCGCGGCGAGCGCGCGCAAGCGTCGGTGATGTTGGCCAGGCGTATTGGCCGGCGCTTCGGCCATGCCGTTGTGGATCGTCTTCATCGCGTAACTCCGTTTCGTTGCGCGACCGCGCATTGTCACAAAACCGCCAGGGCTGGCGTGCGAATGACATGTTGCGGTCACTGAAAAGTACGAAAACGGACATTAGTGATGGTAGATGTCACTTTTACAACATTAGTTGGGATGGATACGATTTCCCCCGTCGGGCCGACCTGCTGTCCAGATGCCTGGTGAATCCCGCGCTTGGATTTGCTAGCAAGGATTGTGGAGACCAGATCGCAGATGCCCGAAATGAACGGACCTGGCATGGACAAGGATAACAAGAAGTCGGCCCGCCAGGCTGAGCTCCTGAACTATCTCCAGAAGAACCACTACGTTTCGATCGAGGAGATCACCACGCTTTACGGGGTGACGACGCAGACCGCGCGTCGCGACATCATGGCGCTCGAACAGGGCGGAAAGGTGCGGCGCCTGCATGGCGGGGCAACGATTTCAGCCCCCGTCGACCCTGCAGTGCTGCGCCAGCGCCGCGTCGAAAACGCCGCCGCCAAGGAAAAGATCGGTCGCCTCACCGCCGATCTGGTGCCAGATGGTGCTGCCGTCTTCATCGACACCGGCACCACTTGCGAGGCCGTGGCGCGCGCTTTGGTCAAGCGCCGCGACCTGCGCGTCGTCACCTATTCGCTGCGCGTCGCAACCACCTTGAGCGAAAGCACCAATTTCGCCATCGCCGTACCCGGCGGTTTCGTACGCCAGGTCGACGGCGGCGTCTTTCGCGAGGAAACATCCGAATACATCAGGCGCTTCAAATTCGACGTCGCCATCATCTCGGTCAGCGGCGTCGACCATGACGGCGACATCGGCGACGACGACCATGCCGAGGTCGCCGCCGTCTCCGCCGCCATGCGCCAGGCCGAGCGCACGATCATGGCCGTCGATAGCTCGAAGTTTGGCCGCCGCGCCCTGGTGCGCCTCGGCTCGCTTTGCGACATCCACACGCTTGTCACCGATACGCTGCCGGAAGAGCGCCTGCTCGCCAAGCTGCGCGACAGCGG
>NZ_JBFUIP010000016.1:0-54724 GCF_056401815.1 Aminobacter sp. P4_D5
GGTTCAATACGCTGCTCGTGAACCTGCTTGAGCACCGCTTTGCCGAGAATGCGCCCGCCAATATTTATGGCAACAAGCCGTTTCTTGTCGGCAGCGACTACAGCACACCCAATGAGGCCTATTTCCAGCATGCCGATTGGGTTTTGCAGCGTGCCTGCGACCTGGGTTTTTTGGTGCTGCTCGTGCCCTCATATCTGGGGGCTGGTGGCGGCATCGACGGCTGGTATCAGGAGATGACACAAAACGGTACGCAGAAGCTTGCGGACTACGGCCGCTTCGTTGGCCGGCGCTACGCAAATTTGAAAAATATCATGTGGGTGCAGGGCGGCGACTACAGCGCGCCAGACAAGGATCTGGTTCGCGCGATCGCCAACGGAATCCGGGAGGCCGATCCCGATGCGCTTCAGACGGCCCACAATTCATCCGAAACGGCGGCATTGGATTATTGGCCCGGCGAACCTTGGCTGAACGTAAACAACGTCTTTACCTACGGGCCGGTCGACAAGGCAGCGATTGGCCAATATGCGCGCGGTGGCGACATGCCATTCTTCCTGATGGAAACCGCCTATGAGAACGAATACGAAGCGGATGGGCAGCGAGTGCGCATGCAGGCCTACCAGGCCATACTTTCCGGCGCCTCAGGCCATGTGTTTGGCAACAATCCGATATGGCATTTTGACGGACCCGGCCTCTTTCCCGCACCGATGAGTTGGAAAGAGGCCCTGGATAGCCCCGGCGCGCGCAGCATGTCCCTGCTTCGCGATGTCATTTTGTCTGTGAAATGGTGGCTCCTGAAGCCCGACGCCGACGGTACATTTCTTGTTGGCGGGAAGGGCGGAGATAAAGCGCATGTGGTCGCCGCGACTGCGAGCGATCGTTCCTTTGCCCTTGTCTACCTGCCGACGAGCAAGGACGTTACCCTTGATCTTTCCAGGCTTTCCGGACCTCTGATCACCGCACGCTGGCGCGACCCGACGAGCGGGGATCTGCTGCCCGTCGAAGGCTCGCCCTTCGCGCCTGGGAGGCAAAAGTTTCGGCCGATGAGACTCAATCAGGGGGGATTTACGGATTGGGTTTTGGAGCTGACGTCCGAGGGCGAGCAGCGTCAAAGCCAGTGAACCGTTGCCCTTGGGAGCGCCGAGGCGTCTCGAACCACGCCGGCTGAACGCCGGCTTCGCCAAGCCCATTTGGCGCCTAGAACCAAACGTCCTGGAGCCTGCTCCATTCCAGTAGAAGGCCCAGTAGAATTGGGAATCGGCTATCTACCTTCATGCTGGAGCGCGACCTTTTTCCGGACACGATGCCCACTTTTCGCAAAGCGGATCTTCGGTTCGGGGGCATGCTCCTGCCAGACGGAATGCCTCTCAGTTTTCTATCGCAATTCGCTGTTCTGCGGGGAAGTGTCCGGCGATCCAGCTTGTTGCTTCCTGCAGCGTTTCAAACATCCGATGGCAACCACCCAGACGGCCGTAACCCGTTTCCAGAAACCAGCCGCTCTTTACCGCGTATTGTTCTTCATCGACCTGCGTCAGGACAGCTACAAGCTGGTCCGATTTCATCACCAGAAGCCCGTGTTCCCCTCCGTCGACTGTTCCTAACTTAACATTCAAAAAGGCAAAATCTTGCAGTTCTTCGCCGTGAGGCGACGTTACATTGCTCATTCGAGCAGCCCCTCATTCCCCAAGCAGACAAAAACTTGACCTAAAAATACATGCCGTGCTCATAAAAGCGCACAGTTCAGAAAACGCACTCATACACACAATGGCAATTGTTAGACGATTACAGAAACTGTTGCAAGTAGACCATAGAATCTAGACACAGCACAATAAACCGTGTCGGTTTTCTGTGGAAACTCGTGGTATTGAATTGTTCTTTGTTGAACAGAAGTCTGGTCGCACGCGACTGAACACTACAGCAGGCGTGCCTTCCTCAAGACAAAGCCCTCGGCATAGAACTCTGGTGCGCGGCACTCCATGCCACGTAGGCGCGCCAACCCTTGAAAGGTCTCTTTGTCGAACCAGTCCTTCGAGCGCTGCGTTCCAAAGTGCTCGTGCAGCAGCAAGATCTTTCGATCCATCACAGCGCTTGTCAGCGGCACGTAGAAATTGGGCTGGCCAAGATCTCCGTCCCATTTCGGAATTTCATATTCGAGCAAAAGGTGATCGCGAAAGATGTTCCAGGTCAGCTGGTTGACCTCGCGGTGGTCTTGGTGGGCATCCTTGCGGGTGTGGGTAAACACGACATCAGGCGCAGTGCGTGCCCTCAGSTCGATCAGCCATTGCTTGATTGCGCGCCGCTGCTCGGGGAAATAGCTGTCTTCAAACCCGGCAAGCTCGATCCGCTGGTCCCTCGTTTCCCGCAGGAAAGCGCGGGCCGACCGTTCCGCCTCCTGGGCCCGCTGGCCAGTAGCGCTCAACACGCACCAGTGGACACTGAGCTGCACGCCGGCGGCGATCAGGCTCAAGAGCGTGCCGCCAGCGCCGATTTCGATATCGTCGGCATGCGCGCCAAGGCACAGAACCGAAAGCTGCTCGCCGCTTCGTGCGAGGCTCAGGCTCTTCATGAGGCGGCCTTGATGACGTTCCGCCTTGCCCGCTCGGCTCGAATGGCCGCGTTCCACGGCATGTCGCCATGCTCGACCATGTCTTCCAAGGATTGCCAATCACGCAAGGTATCCATCGAGCGCCAGAAGCCCTGGTGCTTGTAGGCCATCAGCTTGTTGTCGGCGATCAGCCGGCTAAAGGGCTCAAGCACCAATTCCTCGCCTTCCTCCATGTAGTCGAAGATCTCGGGGCGGAAGATGAAGTAGCCTCCATTAATCCAGATCTCGGACGTATCGGTCGTCTTAAACGAGCGCACGCGGCCGGTGTCGTCGATATCGGCGAGATGGTAGGTGAGGGGCGCACGCACGGCGAGGAAGCAGCCATACATGTCGCTGGCTTCGAACTTGGCGATCATGTCGTTGAGATCGACATCGGTCAGCCCGTCGGAGTAGTTGGCGAGAAACATCTTTTCGTTCTTCACCTGGTCCTTTGCCGCCCACAGGCGCTCGCCGATGTTACGCCAAATGCCGGTATCGAGCAGCGTAACGCGCCAGTCCTTGGTGCTCTCGTCAAGGAGCTGGATGTCCTTGCCGCCGCCCGACACGACGCAGTCGGAAAATGTCTGGGGGCGCGAGTTTAGGAAGAAGTCCTTGATGACATTGGCCTTGTAGCCCAGGCACAGGACGAAATCGTCGTGCCCATAGTCGCTGTACCATTGCATGACGTGCCGCATGATCGGCTGCTGGCCGAGCGGGATCATCGGCTTTGGAATAGCCTCGGAATATTCCCGGATGCGGGTGCCGCGCCCGCCACAAAACAGGACGACCTTCATCTTCATAGCTCCGCGGGATCGATGATGGTGACATAGGGGATGGGAACAACGAATTTCRCGCCCCAGCCTGAGACGTGGGACATCTGCCGGATGATCTCGTCCTGGAGGTTCCAGGGCAGGATCAGGATGTAATCGGGCTTGGCGTCGTCGATAGCCGCGACCGGGCGGATCGGAATATGCATGCCCGGCGTGAAGCGCCCATGCTTGTAAGGATTGCGGTCGACGGTGAAGTCGAGGAAATCCGGCCCGATGGCGCAGTAATTGAGCAATGTGTTACCCTTGCCGGGCGCGCCGTAGCCGCAGATGCGCTTGCCTTCATTCTTGGCCGAGATCAGGAATGCCAGCAGGTCCCGCTTGGCCATGGCGGCCTTGTGCCCGAAAGAGGCGTATGTCGACATGTTGGTCAGCCCGTGCAGCCGCTCGCGAGCCATGATTTCGCCAACGCGAACCGATATCGGCTGGGCGCTGTCTTCATGCGCGAGATAGACGCGCAGCGACCCGCCGTGAGTTGAAAGCTCTTCGACATCGACYAGCTTGAGCCCGTGGCGTTGGGCCATCATGTCGATAGTCACAGCCGAGAAGTAGGAAAAATGCTCGTGGTAGATCGTGTCGAACTGGTTTTCCGCGATCAGCCGCTCGACATGCGGAAACTCGAGCGTGATGGTGCCTTCCGGCTTGAGCAGGATCCTCATGCCGGCGACGAAGTCGTTGAGGTCGGGCACCTGGGCCAGGACGTTGTTGCCGATGATCAGGTCGGCTGCAGCACCCTCGGCGACCATTTTGGTGGCCAGGCGTTCGCCGAAAAAGTCGACCTGGGTCGGGATGCCTTTTTCAACCGCTGCCCGCGCCACGTTAGCTGCCGGCTCCACGCCAAGGACTGGCACGCCCAGCGGCAGGAAGTGCTGCAGCAGATAGCCGTCATTGCTGGCAAGCTCGACCGCAAGGCTGTCGTTTCCAAGCTTGAGACGCGCCGTGATCGCCTCGCAATATAGCTTGGCGTGGGCGACCCAACTGGTCGAGTAGGACGAGAAGTAGGCGTATTCGCTGAAGATGGACTCGGGGCTCATATATTCCTTGAGCTGCACCAGATAGCAGGTGTCGCAGACCAGGACCTTGAGCGGGAAATAGGCTTCCATCTGGTCGACCTCGTCCGCCCGGAGAAAGCTCTCGCAGGGCGGCGACATTCCAAGGTCGACGAAGGTGTGGCTGAGGCGGGCGCCACAAAGCCGGCAGCCCGGTGCCAGGTAAGGATGTCTCGCCGTTACATCCCTGACGGCGTCAAGTTTTTGCATGTTCATGAGTACGCTCCCCACGATCGTGCCAGCCACCTCATCTGGAGCTGCACTTTCAGAATTGCCCATTGAGAGAATACGGGCACTGCGTGGTTGCTTCGATTTGCCCTTACGATTGGAGGTGTCATCCGATCGGGCGGTCCAGCCTTAGGGCATGACATCAAAAGGCTGTGCCTGGAGCAGGAAGGGCTAAGCCTCGTCCCGAATGGGTACGATACGCCTCATGACATCGACCTATCGGGTAATGGGGCATACCTCTTAGGCGGCGCTTCCGTGTTCGGCCGCCGAAGAAAAGAATCCCGTCTCAGAACTCCGGCGAAAGGCAAGGAAAGCCGTGCGATTTGTCGAAACGGAACTGCATGGTGCATGGCTCGTCGAGCCAGACCCCATCACCGACGAGCGCGGCAGCTTCATGCGGACCTTTTGCGAGAAGGAGTTCGGTGAACGGGGCCTCGCCACGCGCTTCGTTCAAAACAGCCATTCGCATTCGGTGCAAAAAGGCACGCTGCGCGGCATGCATTTCCAGATTGCGCCGCACGCCGAGGTGAAGCTGGTTTCCTGCATCCAGGGGGCTATCTACGATGTCATCATCGACATGCGACCCACCTCGTCCACCCACTTCAAATGGGTAGGCTACGAGCTGACGCCCGCAAACCGGCGGCAGGTCTATGTTCCGGCCGGGTTCGCCCACGGCTTTCAGACGCTGAGCGACGATGCGGTGGTGTCCTACATGATTTCCGAGTTCTATATGCCGCTGGCTTCGGTGGGCGTCAGATATGACGACCCAGCCTTTGGCATCCAATGGCCTTCAGCTCCTACCGCGATGTCCGAGAGGGATTGCAACTGGCCACTGCTGACAGGGCGTCTATATGGCTAGACTTCAGCCAGAAGGCCGTGAACGCGCAGCAACTCAGCGGCGCCCGCTATTTCCTTGAACGACAATCCTGACCGCTCAGCCATGCCGAGCAACGACTGCTGGCCGTCGGCAAGGTTCAGCACCCAAAGCAGGCTCATCGAACTCAGCCCGGTCGACTTGTCGCCGCCAAGTGCCGCGTAAAGGCCTCGGCGCCCGAGCTGGGGCTCTCCCTTCGGATTCAGACTGACCGGCGTCCAGTCACCTTCGACGATCTCTATGACGTCCATGATGATGCGCCAGGATTCCGCCAGATGGGCGGGCTTGATGAAGTCGAGATTGTCGGCCGAGGTGTGATATTCGGGGAATGTGCCAAAGGCACTGCGCTGGAACAAGCCTACGGGCAGGTTGAAGCCGGGAGAGCAGAACTGCCGCTCGTCATAACCGTAAGGTGAAAAGTCGAGCAGCGTTGCCTTCTCGTGGCGATGGCCGAGCACATGCGCCATGGCCCGATCAATGAAGGCGTTGCCACGGCGGCTGCGCTTGTAGGTTGGGCCGCCGCCGTCACCGACGCAGGACACGACCAGGCCATGGTCGATGTGCTGCGTCACGTCCTCGTTGCGCGACAGCCAGGCAAGCGAACCGATAGTGCCCGGCGCAAACAGGAACCGGTAGCTGTAGCGCGTCTTGCGCGAGCGAAGCTGGCTAGCGAGGCAGGCAAGCAGTGCCAGGCCGGAACAATTGTCGTTGGCGAGCGACGGATGGCATATATGGGCGGACAGCAGGAATTCCCGGTCACTTTCTCCACGATGCAGATATTCGCCATAGGTGAGGCTGCCGTCTTTGAACTCGGTATCGATCTCCACCTGGTAGTCTCCGTCGGGCAGTTCGACCAGACGGTTGTGGGGCATGCAAAACCCCCAGTTCTCGGCATAGTAGGAGGTGCGGTAGGGGATCAGCTCTGGCTGGTCGGGAAGCGTATGGACGTGACGCTTCAGCTCCTCCAGCGAGACCGTTCCGCGAAACGGCATGCTGTAGTTCAACACGTGCAGGTTGTGATCGGCGAAGTCGACGATGGTGGCGCCATCCATGCCCTTGATCGTCGCGCTGCGAATGTTCCATTCCCTAGGGATGGTCCAGTCGAACGCCTGCGTGCCGGTCGCGACCTCGTGCACGTCAAGCGGCACGGTTTCATCCAGGATCGCCAGGGTTTCACGCACGCCGTCTCCGGTAATGCTTCGGCAAAACGGATAGAGCCTTTCGGCCAGCGCGTAGATTGCCTCGCCAACCTTGTCGGTGGGCAAGCCGGAGACGGCGGAACTGGAATGTTCCATGGTTGGACGGACCTACTCGGCTGCTATCGACCCGGCCGGCGTTTTCGCGGCGGTCAGCAGCCGCATATTGTTGTCGATCAGCCCGTTGGCGATGAGGTGCTTGATGTGGCCGATGCGCTGGAAACGCGGGCCCTCGAACTCTTCGAGTGTCAAATGAGCGCTAGAGTAGGCGGCAAAGAGCTGCTCAGCTCCCGCTCGCGCGTCCCACTGCGGCTTGAAGGCCGGCAGCACACGGGCGATCTTTTCGAAGCTGACCTGGTAGGAACGCTTGTCCGGCCCGGCGTCTGCCGCGAACTCCAGTCGGCAACCGGGCACCACTTCGGCGACAATCGCTGCGATGTCGCGGATGCGGTAATTGTGCCTGGTCTGGCCGACATTGAACGCTTCGTTGTGGACGATCTCGCGCGGGGCTTCGAGGCCTGCGATGAAGGCGCGGGAAATATCCTCGATATGCACGATCGGCCGCCACGGGCTGCCGTCGGATTTGAGCAGGATGACGCCCTCGGTGACCGCCCAGGCGACCAGATTGTTGAGCACGATGTCGAAGCGTAGCCGCGGCGAGAGTCCGTAGGCTGTCGCTGGACGGAAGTAGGTCGGCGAGAAGCTGGCGTCCGCCAGTTTGGAAATATCGCGCTCCGACATGACCTTCGACCAGCCATAAGGCGTTACCGGATTGAGCTCGCCGGTTTCATCGACAAGGCCATCGCCAGCCAAGCCGTAATTGCTGCATGACGAGGCATAGAGAAAGCGGCTGACGCCGGCGGCCTTGGCCGCGTGCGCGAACCTAACGCTGGCCCTGTGGTTGATGTCGTAGGTCAGGTCGGGATCGAGATTGCCCAGCGGATCGTTTGAAAGTGCCGCGAGGTGGATGACCGCATCAAAGTCCTCGAGATCGTCGGCTTCGACGTCACGAATATCCTTGGCGATCGACGGCACGGGGGCAGGGGTGCCACCTGGGGCATAAGTGCAGCGCTGGTAAAGATCGCTGTCATAGCCGGTGACGGTGTGGCCTGCCTCAAGCAGCATCGGCACCATGACCGAGCCGATGTAGCCTTGATGGCCTGTTACCAGAACTTTCATCACGTCCCTCGTCTTTGTTGTCGAAAATGCTTGCGCCAATGCACCGGCCCAGGCGTTGGTTACGCCAGGCGGGCAATGACGCGGTTGAGATCGTTTTCCTGCGGCTGGTTGAAGGCCCTGAACACCTGCTGCGAGGGCCGCCCAACAAGATGCCTTTCGACGCCGTCTTCCATGGCCCGGGCGTAGACCGCCAAAGCGCCATCCATTGCCTCAATGGTCTCGGCGATTGCCGCATCATCATGCATGTAGCCGAGCACCAGCGATGGCATGAGTACGCCGCGCTTGATCGTCTCTTGCAGAAACAGCGAGCGAAACGCCTGCGATGGCTGCCTTTGCTGGTCGAGCGTCTGGTAGGCAAGGCAGCTCGGACGGCCGACGGCCTTGACGAAATCGCTCAGGCCATACCGCTTCGCGGCTTGCTCGAAGCCGTCCCTGAGTATCCGGCCCTGCCGGTACAGGTGCTCGATCACCGGTTCATTTTGGTAGATCCTCAGCGTCGCGATTGCCGCGGCAAGCGCGTGCGTTTCAGCACCGTGCGTGGTCGACAGCAGGAAGACGCGCGGACGGTCGGTGTGGTCCAGCCCACCGAGGCGCATATATTCGCGTTTTCCCGCGAGTGCCGAGACTGAGAACCCGTTTGCCATGGCCTTGCCGAAACATGACAGGTCAGGCTCGATGCCATATTCGGCCTGCGCGCCACCAGCATTCCAGCGGAAGCCGGTGATCATCTCGTCAAGGATGAGCAGCGCGCCGTTTTCGCGGCAAAGCCGGTGGACCTCGTGCAGGTAGTTGCTCTGTGGCTCTTCCGTGCGGGCAGCTTCGAGTATGACCGCCGCGATCTTGCCCTTGTTGTTCGCGAACAATCGCTTGACGCTTGCGACGTCGTTGTAGCGGAAGGTGACAGTGAGCTGCCGCACGGCTTTCGGTATGCCGGCATTCATCGGGGTTGTGCCGATGAACCAGTCGTCAGTCGAAAAGAACGGTTGGTCGGCGCAGCAGGCGACCAGATCGCGGCCGGTGTAGGCGCGCGCCAGGCGGACGGCGCCAGAGGTTGCGTCCGATCCGTCCTTGCAGAATTTCACCATTTCGGCTGCTGGAAAGAGATCGAGGAATGCTTCTGCGCATTCAACCTCGATCCGTGCGGGGCGGGTATAATTACTACCGTCGCGCAACGCTCTTTCGACGGCGTGCAGCACGGTAGGATAGGCGTGGCCAAGCCCTACCGCGCGGTTGCCCATGCCGTATTCAATGTACTTGTTGCCGTCGACATCCCAGACATGGCAGCCGGAGCCGCGTTCAATGAAGCCGGGTGCCAGGAGCGGATACTGGTCGTCGCCCTTGGCATAGGTGTGGCTGCCGCCCGGTATCAGCTGGTGGGCGCGTTGCCGCAGCCTGCCTGATTTTTCGAAGCGTCGGAAATGCTCGGTCATAACGGCCATCCGGTTGCATGCGTCGATGCCTGGAAGTGTACATTTTCGCCAGCAGACCGAGCGTTCCCAATAAGACGACCGCTTATCGTCCATTGGGGGTAGGCTGCTCAGACGGGTATGAGGGGCGCAGCCACATGGCCACGCCAATCGTGGACTGGCATGGGCAATCGCAGCCAAAAGGCAGCGCTGTCGATCCGCGTTCTAAGAAAAGCCGCCCGCAAGGCTGTCGTGCCTTGCGGGGCGATCATGTCGGCTGCTCGCCGAGAGCTATACGTCGCCGGGAAACAGGTCGTTGAGCTTGTAGGCAACTTCGGTACGGTTGGTCGCCTTCAGCTTTTTCATGATGTTGCGAATATGCACCTTCACCGTGCTTTCGCGCAGCTTGAGTTCATAGGCGATGATCTTGTTGGCTTTGCCGCGGCGCAACGCCTGAACMACTTCGACCTGGCGAAGTGTGAACATTCCGGCTAGCGGACGCGCCTCCTGGCCGCTCGAGTCGATAAGGTGGCGGATGGCAAGCAGGCTGCTTGCAGGGACGAAGATCCCCCCCGCAATCGCAAGGCCGATCGCTTCCACGCAGATGTCGACCCCGACGGTGGTCGGGATGTAGCCGCGCGCGCCGCACTCCAGCGCTTTCATGATCTGCTTGAGCTCGTCGTTGTCGGCCAGAATAACGACCGGAACCGACTTGAATTCGGCGGTGAGCCGCGAAATCCCAGCGGCGACATCGGCGTCTGTTATTCTCTTCCCGCCAAGATTGAGAAGGATAGCTGCCAGCGAAGGATGTAGATCCTTTTGCTTTCGCCACTCTTCGATCGACGCCAGCGCGGAAACTTCCAAGCCAAGGTCATGATAGACCAAGGCCCTGGCGAGACATTCGCGATCAAGCGCTCTGTTGTCGATGATAAGAAGACGATCGAGGGGATGTTGATCGACATCAACTAATGGCCGCGAAACGTCCGCATTGCTTCTAGCAGTGGGTAAAGTTGAACTCTTCCCATGCTCTCCGTAATAGGATTCCATAGAAGTACCCGCCCTTTCCGTACAATGATCGCAATTGTTAGCGATCTGCACACCCCATTTGAAACTGCTTCCACTACGCCTTTCATTTCTGGTGTAACTTCAGGCGCTTACATTTACGCATCGCGCCTTTTGATTGCTCACTTTCACCCATATGAGCGAGCAATGTGTTACGATAACTCAACTAATTCTTTTTTCATTAACATAGGTTAATATAACCTAAGGTGGTGTTGCCTCATCCAATTGACGCATTTGCGTGTGCCCGGCGGCGAGGCTCGGCAACCTGGTTCGCTTGAATGGTGGAGCCTTCAAAGGGCAGTAGGTCGCAGCGTCGACAGCGGTCGCCGTGTGGTGGTTTTCTGCGGCGCGGCAGGCCAGTTGTATTGCAGGTAGGCGCTGTCGAAACTGGCCAACTTGGACAGCTTGGCGCGATTGAGGAACTCGACGGCGCCTGCCCGGAACGAAACCAGTTCTCTTTCGCGCAACTCACGCAACGTCCGATTGACATGAATCTGCGTCAGTCCGAGTACATCGGCCAGGTCGTGTTGCGTCAGAGGGCAATCGTAACCATGGTCTCCTGCGCCAAGCCTTATGCCCAATTCAAGGAGGTAGTGAGCTGTCCGTTCCAGGGCGCTGCGCCGGCAGACGCTGGTCAATCGTTCGACAGCGATCGCATGCTGGCGTGCGGCGATCCGCGCAAACAGCGACCCCAGCGTCGCGTTCTGGTCGAGTGCTCTCCTGAACGCTTGTCCCGGAATCTCAAACAACTCAACTTCGGAGACGCAAACAACGGAATTGATGCCTCCGCCATCAAATGAAGGGAAGCCAAGGATGTCACCTTTGAGCGGAGTGTCGATGATCTGCCGGCTGCCGTTGGAAAGGTGGCGGGAAACGCAAGGCCAACCGGAAGCGACGATGAAAATCCGTGTATTGGCGTCCCCCTGACGGCTAACAACGGCGCCTGCAGGGTATGTTTTCGGAGTCGCTTCCAGGAAATCCGCTTTCCTGTCTTCTGTATTGATTGTCACCCCTATTGGAGGCGACTGTATGAAATTGAGTAGCGTATGGTCAAACATCGTAGTTGCTATGAATGTATGACATGGATGCTGATGTTCTCCGACGTCTATAAGCGTCGCGACTTGAGTCCCCAAAGTTCACAGCATGCTTGTGGCGTATTTGGCATCTGTCCCGCAAATTGACCTTTTAGATGCTTAGTGCCCAGAGGCGCATCTGATATCATACGCTAGAAGATGTCCATGGGTCTTATGGATGGCCCCCCGTCTACCTCCAATGCGCAATTGACCGTCTAGGCCCACAAGCTGGAAACTCACCTGGCCTGCGTGGCGACACACAACAACAACACGCGGTCTGCTCGTGGTCTTGCACGCGACAGGATAGGGGAGCCGTTAACCCAGCCCCACCGCCCAGCGGCTCTCCTATCGTCGCCTTTGCGCATGGCAGTTGCCAGCAGCAAGGCGCGACAAGCCACTTCACTCAGCCATCATGAGTATCGCCGAGCCCGGGCAGGTCAGAGCTGCAAAGAGAACGCCGCTATGCGGTGCCCTGCGGCCTGGCGCGCCGCAAGTCGAAGCCTGAATTGTCCGCATTGCCGTCGAAGGCTGCAATCAGGCGCCGCGCGGCAATGCTCGCAATGTGCGTGCGCGGCAGCTTGGCTTCTATCCGGCGAGCGGATTCATAAACTTCCAAAAGAATTGCGTATTGCTTGGGGCCCAGCACATCGTGATCGACCAAGTCGCACATGTGTTATCCTCCTTACGCGGGGGCACCACGCATCCGCCCGGCGCCACGATGCCCCTTGAACCACAACGCTAGCAGATCGTTGCACAATATGTAAGCAACGTGGAGGTGTAACCGCTCGGCGCGGTCGCAACGCCATCGCCTTTGTCCTTTTTACATGGGCTGCGGTGCTTGCGCGCTTTGTTGGGAGCCGTCGTGATTACGCCGCAGCAATATCCCGCGTAAGTCAGAGGAAGTAGGTGAACCTCCTTACGCTAGATGTCGGTAGTTCTTTCGGCGGTCTTTATGGCGGCAGTGTCAGGGACGGCGTGTAATCCTGGCTTTGTGCGCATTCGCAAACTGCGACGGTATCCCAAAATTCGGGCGTAGGCAGACCAATTTCCGCCCAGTGGCCGCTCGATGAGCTGATGTGTGAGGAAGCCGACAAAAACCGCAGCAACGATCGTAAGCGGAGCCATCAGCGCCCTTGCGAATGTACTCAGGTCGAAACGATCGACGCTGGCAATGACGACTGCCACAAAGAGATAGTGGGACAGGTAGATCGAATAACTGGCATCGCCCGCACGGCGCATCAATTTTGTGCCCAACCTCACACCGGATCGGTCGAGCCCCGCCGCTGCAGCCACCACAAGTGCGGATGGAATGCCGAACCTGAGAACGGTGTCGGTCGGCGGCAAAACCGGGCCATCGCCAAAGGTCGTGAATGCACCGCCCAGCAAAAACCAACATGTTCCCAACACCAGCAAGATCCAGCACAGCGCAGGGGGAACCCGTCTCGCGGATACCAAAAAAAAGGCGATCGCCATGCCAAAGGCGAAGTTGAGTATGATCGGCCTTGTATAAAAGAAGGCTGCCACGCCTTGATTGGCCGGGCTGTCGATCAACACCCCTGCAATCGCTAGGCCCACGAGGATCGCAGCGACTGCGTAAAACCTGATCCTTTTCCCCAGGAGCAGCGAAAAGGCGAAAATGAAATAGAAGAATATTTCGAAATTGAGGGTCCACCCCAGATAATATGTCGGATAAATTCTGCCGTCCGTCTTTTCAAAAKGAATGAAAAATAACGACTTCAGAAGATGATGTATTTCGGGTAATGTGCTGTTAAAAGCGCTCGGCACAAGGAAACTCAAAATGAATACAAAAAGGGTAACTCCATAATATAGAGGGCAAATCCTAGTTAGCCTATTCTTGATGAATTTATATGGATTCACCTGCTTGTCTTGCGTCGTATGGACCATGATGAATCCACTGATGACGAAGAAAAGATCGACACCGCCATAGCCGAAATGGCTGATCGTCACCGGCACGTAATCCACCGGGATGAACCACTGGGCGTGGATCCAAACGACAAGAATGGCCGCGAGGCCGCGCAAAACCTGAATATTGAAAAGCATGCGGCCTCACCGGCTGCCAACGCCACGGGCAGTGATGTAGCAGCCGCGCGGCCTACTCGGCGATTACCCCGTTCGGGCGAGCCTGATATCGACCTTCCAGGCGCACTCCATCGAAATCGAGTGCTTTGCGCATCCCGGCAGAAGAGGCCACAGAGCCGCCAATGTTGCTACGCTTGCATCATGCTTCGACCAGCAGTGGTTGCTGATGAAGATAGCGCGCAGCTTTTCGCTTGGCCGCGATGTCCTGCCAGATTGAGGCAACCTGTTCATCGGTCAGCGAGACCGCCTTCGCCGTGTCGGTGGCACTCCAGCCGTTGTTGAGGCCATAGAGGCACAGGTCCATCTGGGCATAAGGCACGGCGAAGTAGAACTCTTCCTGCGTCTGGGGCAGCGAATAGGTATCGGTCGTCGGCGGTCTTTGCCGAATTTCCTCGGGCACGCCGAGATAGGCAGCCAACTGATAAACCTGCGACTTGTAGAGATGTGCGATCGGCTTGATGTCGGCAGCGCCATCGCCATTCTTGACGAAGAAGCCCTGATCATATTCCAGCCGGTTGGGCGTCCCGATCACCGCGTAGTTCAGGCGGTCGGCGTGGTAATATTCCATCTGTTTGCGCGTGCGCTGCTTCATGTTCGTGGCCGCGACGATACCCAGATAGGTCGGTGCTGGCAGGCGGTGTTTTTCGGTCTTGCCKTCGGGCGCGCGAACGACCAGCGAGGAGATGTTGTAGCCACCGGTCGTCAGCGCGTTGGCGAAGACGATCTTCGACGTCCAGCCGGGGCCGAAGTCCGGCACCACCTCGCGGATGCAGGCATCGCGGCGCTCGTAGCAGCGCATGGCTTCAAGCATCGGGCCGATATCCTCGATCACGGCCTCGATGCCATATGTGGCTGCGACCGCACGTCCGAGCCGCAGGCTTTCCGGATCGGAATCGTGCTCCGGCATGAAGATGCAGAAGACATTTGCTGCGCCAAACGCCCGAACAGCGAGGGCCGCGCAGACACTGGAATCGATGCCGCCCGACAGGCCAAGCACATATCCGCGCCGCTTCAAGCCGCGCACTTGTGCGCGCATGGTTGTGGCGATTCTGTCGGCTTCAGCTGCGCAATCGATATCGAGCGCGGCCACCGAGAACAGTCCGCTCGTCTCTTGATCACTCGTCGCGCGCATCATTTGGTCTCCATCATCGCCGCCGCCAGACGCCGGCTGGGCTTTCCACTATCGGTCTTAGGCAGGCTGTCGCGGAATTCCACTGTCTTGGGGACCATGAAATCTTCGAGCCGCCGGGCGCAAAAGCGCAGCACGTCGCGCTGCGTCAGGTCAGGGTCGGAGGGCACCACAATGGCATGAATCGCCTGGCCCAAGACCGGATCGGCGATACCGACAACCAGAGCCTCGGCGATACCGGGGCAATCATGGAGCACCGCCTCCACCCGCCTTGGAGCCACTTTCTCGCCGCGCGACTTGATGATGTCGTCCTTGCGGGCAACGAAATAGAAAAACCCATCCTCGTCGCGGCTGAAGAGGTCGCCGGTGAACAGCACCTTCTCCCAGGGGCGACGGCCAGGCCGAAGCGCGCGAGCGGTTTCTTGGTCATTCTCCCAGTAGCCCTGCATCACATGCGGCCCGCGAACCACGAGCTCCCCTGGCATATCAGGCCCGACCTCGACATCGTCCTCATTCACGATGAACAATTCRGTGCCCGGAATGGCGACGCCGACCGATTCAGGCCGCTTGGAAAGCGCCTCAGGCGGCAGGTAGGTGCAGCGGGCACATTCGGTCTGGCCGTACATCGAATAAATTCGCGCCGCCGGAAACAGCACCTGCAGCTTGCCGATGTGGTCGGGTGGCAAGGAAGCAGCAGCATTTGTAATGGTGCGGAGGTCAGGCAGCGTTTCTGGGCCAAGACCCTTCATCTGCAACAGCATCGCGGCCATGGTCGGCACCAGCGGCAGCGTTGTCGCGCGTTCGGTACGCATCACTTCGAGCACCGCATAGGGATAGGCGAATGACTTTTCGAGAATAAGCGTTCCGCCGCTGCGGACTGTCACGATCAGCTGGTAGAACCCGTAGCTGAAAGCCAGCGGCAACGCGCTGAGAACGATGTCGTCAGCGCTGGCAACCAGATAGGTCGCGATCGACGAAGCCGCTGCCTCGACATTGCGATGGCTCATCATGACGCCCTTGGGTTCTCCCGTGGAGCCGGACGTGTAGATCAGCATCGCCAGATCGATATCGATGCCACCATGCGCGGGCAGTGTGGGTGCTTTTTCAAGGCAGGCCTCAAAGGAGACGGCTTCTCCCAAGGCGGTATCCCCAGACACCACGATCAGACGGAGATCCGGTGCGTCGCGCGCGGCGTCGGATGCGACGGCGTGGAGCCGGGCCAGCGTCAGAACCGCACTTGCGCGGCAGTCGCGCATCAAAAAGCCAAGGCGATCGGCCTTCACCGAGGCATTGATGGGTACCACCACCGCGCCGGCCTTGAGCACCGCAAAGATCGAGATCACTGCCTCGGGACAGTTGTCCATGAAGACCAGAACGCGGTCGTCGCGCGCGACGCCCTTGATGTGCAGCGCTGAGGCCAAACGATCCGACAGGTCGTCGAGCTGGGCGTAGCTCAACCTGCGCGCGCCAGCGACCAGTGCGGTCTTGGCGGGATGTTTGCACGCGCTTTCGCGCAGGAACTCCTCAACGCGCATAACGACGGGCTAGGCCGACTGGGCGGCGAGGCGGCCGCCGACGAAGGCGCTGATCTTGGCTATGGAGTCGAGGTTGGCCGGAACAATATCGGCATCGGCGACTGTGACTGCGAAACGCTGCTCCAGGAATGCGACGAGTTCGAGGATGCCGGTCGAGTCGATCAGATCGTTTTCTATGAGCGACATGTCGTCGGTGAGTGGGGTGCTCTCGTCGCCAAACAGAAAATTCTCGATGATGAAGCTGCGGATTTCGGCATTGGTGGTTTCGGTCATGGCATTGTTCCAGGGGTTCACGTCAGGATGGCCGTTTCTTCGGAAACGGCAGGCTGCTTGCCGGCAAAGCGGTCGACCCAGAGCTGTGTCGACAAGACACCCACGAATGCCGCGTTGTCGCGAAAGCCGGCGGCTTGCTTGTTCAGGCATTTCTCGACCAGCTTGCCGGTCGTGCGCGGATTGAACAGGCCGGCATCGGCAAGTGCTGCGGACGATAGCCGCTCGCTGACGTAGCCGCCGGTCCCGGCAAAAGACACGCTCTCGGGCGCCCGGTAAGGTTGCTTTGGGCGCTTGATGATCGTCTCGGGCACAAGACCCTGGGCCGCCATCTTCAGCAAGTGTTTGCCCGAAAGGCCTCTTAGCTTGAACCTTGGCGGAATGCGTGCGGAGAACTCCACAAGCCTAGGGTCGAGGAACGGAAAGCGGGTCTCGATGCCATGCGCCATAGCCATCCGGTCGCCCTGGCTGGAGAGGATGTAGCCGGGCAGGAGCGTCGTCGTTTCGATATATTGCGCCTGATGCAGCGGGTGCCACCTGTTAAAGTCAGCCGGCAGCGTTGAAGCGAGCTCTTCGGCGGAATCATAGCCGCCCAGGGTTGCGCGCAGATCATCGGAAAAGAACATCTTGGTCGCCGCGGTGCTGCGCAGCCTGGGCCGGTGCGAAAACAAGGGGTCTTCCGTGGCGTCGATGCCGGCACCGAAGAATGCGGCGAGATATTCCGGCGTCTGTTGCTGAAGGGCTGGCAAGTAGGGATAGAGCTTGCGAAACAGGTGCGGCCTGATGCGCGAGTGGGGCTGACGGCCGCAGAAGCGCCGCACCCGCGCCTCCGCGAAAAGATCGTAGCCGGCAAGAATCTCGTCCGCGCCTTCCCCCGTCAGCACCACCTTTATGCCCTGCTCACGAACGTGACGGGCGAGGCGATGCAGCGGCGCGGGCGCGGTGCGCAAGATAGGCTGCTCGGTGCCGTTTACGATCTCAGGAAACAGGCTCGCGGTGTCGCTGGCACGGTAGGCGACCGAACTGTGCGCAGTGCCGAGCCTCTCGACCATTTCAGCCTGATAGGCACTCTCGTCGTAGTCGGCATCGGTGAAGGTGACGGAGAAGGTGCGCAAGCCTTGCGGAACCTTCCTTGCCGCCAAAGCAGCGATCATCGATGAGTCTATGCCGCCCGACAGGTATGAGCCGACCGGAACATCGGCGCGCAACCGGATTCGTGTGGCGTCCTCGAGAAGGATAAGCAGTTCTTCCGCGAGCACAGTTTCCGATCGATTGTCGCCAGGGTCGTCTTGCTCAGGAAACGCAAGATGCCAATAGGGCCTGCTCGTCGCCTGGCCGCCCTCGATCAGCATTATATGGGCGGGCGGCAATTGCGATATGCCTGCGAACGCAGTGCGGGGCGCGATCGGCGCCCATAAGGTGAAAATCTGGTCCAGCGCAACGGGATCGATCCGCGCGACGATGCCTGGCACCTGCAGCAACGCCTTTACCTCGGAGGCGTAGAACAAGGTGCCGTTGTGCCATGTGTGGAAGAGTGGCCGCACACCCATTCGGTCGCGGGCCAGCATCATGCGATTGCGGCGCTCGTCCCAGATCGCGAAGGCGAAATCGCCATTGAGGAGCGAGACACAATCCGGTCCCATCTCGTCATAGAGATGGAGAATGACCTCGGTGTCGGACGACGTTTTGAAAACGCGTCCGCGCTGCTTCATCGCATCGCGCAGTTCGACGTAGTTGAAGATCTCGCCATTGTAGCTGATATGAACGCGGCCATCGGCACTCACCATGGGCTGGTGCCCATCGGCGATGCCGACGACCGAAAGTCGCCGATGTCCCAAGCCGGCGGCCTTGCCGACATGGAGGCCCGCATTGTCAGGGCCGCGATGCCGCAATGCGCCCGTCATGTCCTGAAGCAGCGCACGCGCGTCGTCCGCGCCGACCGCGTGCCCGCAATAGCCCGCTATCCCGCACATCAGGTTGCAATCCTGGTTGGATCGTCAATCAAACCCATCCCCCATCAACCTGCACCATGACTCGCCGGCAAATCCGTTGAAGAATGCCTTTGCGTCGAGAAATGGCTGGACCAGTGCGGGATCGCGCGCATGCACGATGCTTGACGAGGCGTGGACGAAGGCAAACCGTCGTCCCAGCATGGCATTGAGCAAAGCCGGCTGCGTACGCCCGCGCAGGGCCACCAGCCCGTTCGATGCGGCGTGGGCGATCATGTTGTCTATGACCGCACCCTCCTGGCCGGGCATGGACATCACCTGGATGGCACGGCCGATGCGCCCGCTATCGCCGTAGTAGATGTAGAGGCCGACCGGATGGCCGCTGCCAGTGCGCACGACACGGCGCACGCCTTGGCCGTAGTTTGCCTTGCGTCGCGCATGAACGATGGTGCGGGCGAGCGTGTCACGCTGCCAGGTTGGGCGCATCGGGTAATGCGCGGCGAGTTTGGGGATAAGGTCCAGCAACTCGTCTTCATCCACGTCAGCATCCACGAGGCTGGCCTTTTGAGGCGGCGTGAAATGCGACCAATGCGCATCGTTATCCGTTGAGCGCCGGCGGATCAGGGCATCGATAGGCCGTGCCAGCGGTGAAAAGAGGCGCGCAGCACTTATGCCGGCCGCGGCGAGTTCGACCATGAAGCCGGCCGGTCGAATGACGCGGATCCATTCTAGGCTGTAGTCTGGCAGCACGGTTGCGCGCATCTTGCGCCACATCGCCGTCGAGACATCGTTGGCCGTTTCGGTCAGCGAAATATCCTGCGGGCCGGCAAAAAAGGCGCGCACCAGGCGCGCGCCGGCAAAAGGATCCTCCTTGTGCCGGTCAACCATCATCGTTCCGCACAGGGCACCGCGCAGTGGCCTGCCCTCGAATTCGAGCGCGAGCGGCAGGACGCCGAGAAAGCCCGAGACACTTCCATCATCGCGCTTGTGGATCAGCGATGTGATATCCGGCTGGGCGTCGGGGGCATCGAGGAAGAGTTCTTGCAGATAGGCCTCGAGAGAGCTTGTCGCCGGTTGCCTGGTCTTGCGAAGGATGCGCTGAAACATCTCCGCGACCACCGGAACATCCGGAGCTGTAAAGGGACGGACTTCGCTCATCTCTGTTTGTCGATCTGCTCTACGCAACACAGGTTGCACTCGATCAGACGCATACCGCAGAGGTGTTAGAGAACTCTGAACCGGGCCTGGCTAGTTGATCCGCCGCCCGGTCTCGGGGTCGAACAGATGCAGGTCGGAAGCGGTTGCAGACAGGCGAACCGCATCGCCCGGCTTGACCGCGACACGCCCCATGGCAAAGACGCAAACCTGCTGGCCGGCAAGCTTGGCGTAGAACTGCGTCGACAGCCCAAGCGGTTCGACGACTTCGACTTCGGCTGAAATGTCGCCATCGGAAGCAAGATGCAAATGCTCGGGCCGCAGACCGACAGTCACCTTGTCGCCGTCGCTCACTGGCAGGCTGGCAAGCACAGGCAGCTTCTGCCCATTGGCCAGGATTGCGCCGGCGTCTTCGCCGGTTCGTTTGATCGTCGCCGGCAGGAAGTTCATGCCGGGCGAGCCGATGAAGCCGGCGACGAAGGTGTTGACCGGATGGTCGTAGAGATCGAGCGGCGCGCCAACCTGCTGGACGACACCGTCATGCATGACGACGATGCGGTCGGCCATGGTCATGGCTTCGGTCTGGTCGTGGGTGACATAGACCGACGTGGTCTTGAGCTGCTGGTGCAGCGCTTTGATCTCGGTGCGCATATGCACGCGCAGCTTGGCGTCGAGATTGGACAAGGGTTCGTCGAACAAAAACACCTTGGGATCGCGCACGATGGCACGGCCCATGGCGACACGCTGGCGCTGGCCGCCAGAAAGCTGGCGCGGCAGGCGCGCGAGCAGCGTGTTGAGGCCGAGGCGGTTGGCTGCTCCGCCCACGCGAGTATCGATCGCCTGCTTTTCGGTTTTTCTGAGCGTCAGGCTGAAGCCCATGTTGGCCGCGACGTTCATGTGCGGATAAAGCGCATAGGATTGGAACACCATGGCGATGTCCCGATCCTTGGGCGCCACGTCGTTGACGACGCGTTCGCCGATGCGGATTTCGCCAGCGGAGATCTCTTCCAGCCCGGCGATCATCCTGAGCAGCGTGGACTTGCCGCAACCGGAGGGTCCGACCAGAACCACGAACTCGCCATCCGCGATCTCCAGGTCGACCGCCTCAAGCACGTTGAGGGTGCCGTAGTTCTTCTGGACCTTGTCGAGTGTTACGGAGGCCATGGTCCTATCCTTTGACGGCGCCGGCGGTCAGGCCGGTCACGAGATAGCGTTGCAGGAATGCGAAGAAGATGCAGACGGGAATGAGAGCCAGGATCGAGGCCGCCATCATTTGCCCCCAGTCGACGGCGAACTTGCCGATGAAGGTGAGCAGGCCAACGGCAAAGGTCTTCTGGCCCTCGCTGGAGATCAGCATCAGCGCAAACAAAAGCTCGCTCCAGGCGGCGGTGAAGACAAAACCCAAGGTGGCGCCCATGCCGGGCAGTGTCAGCGGAATGATGATGCGGCGCAGTGCCTGCAGGCGCGTGCAGCCGTCGATCATCGCCGCCTCCTCAAGGTCCTTCGGGATACCGTCGAAGAAGGATTGCATCAGGAAGGTGGCGAAGGCTGTGTTGAAGGCGGTGTAGATGATGATGAGCCCCGTCAGGCTGTTGGTCAGACCGATCTCACCCATGATGCGGTAGATCGGCGGGATGACCATCACCAGCGGGAAGGTCTGCGTCAGCAACAGCGCGATCGCAACCGTCGTCTTGCCGCGAAACGAGAAGCGCGACATGGCGTAGCCGGCGGCCGAGGCGATGACGGTAACGACGAGTGCGGTGGTCACCGAGACCACTACTGAGTTGAAGAAATAGAGCGGGAAATCGGTTGCCTTGAGCACGGTGGCGTAGTTCTCGAACGTCGTTGCCGAGGGCCACAGCGTGATGCCCTCGGAATAGAGCAGCGACTGCGGCGTGACCGAGATCTTCAGCGTCCAGTAGATCGGGAACAGCGCGAAGATCACATAGGCGCCGACGGCCGAATAGAGCCCAATGCCACCGAGGATACGCGAGGAAGTCGAGCGTCCGGCAATCATCACGAATTCCTCGCAAGCGAGCGGCGGATGCCGATGAGCACGACCGCATAGAAAATGAGCAGCACAAGCAGGAGCACCGCGACTGCCGAGGCGTAGCCCTTGTCGAGCGATTTGAAGGCGCTGACATAGATGTAGGTGGCGACCGTATTGGTGGCGCCAGCCGGACCACCTGCTGTCATGACAAAGATCAGGTCGGCGAAGGTCGCGATCCAGATCGTGCGCAGCATGACGGTGATGGCGATTGTCGGCGCGAGGAACGGCAGCGTCACTTTGGAAAAGCGCTGCCATGGCGAGGCGCCGTCTATGGCCGCCGCCTCATGCAGTTCTGAAGGTATCGACTTCAGCGCGGCGAGCAGCGTGATGGCGAAGAACGGCACACCGAACCAGACATTGGCGATGATCGGTCCCCACATGGCGGTCGCGGGGTCGGACAGGATGCTGGTCGGTTCCGCCTGCAGGCCAAGTGCGTAAAGCCAGTGCGGCAACGGTCCGACGATGGGGTTGAACAACCAGGCCCAGGTCAGGCCAGACAGGAACGATGGCACCGCCCAGGGCAGGAACACCACGGCCTGGACGAGCTTGCGGCCGACAAAGGGCCGGTCGAGCAGCAATGCCAGCCCGAGCCCGAGGAAAAACTGGAAAAACAGGCTGCCTGCTGTCCACCACAGCGTGTTGAACAACGCCTGGCCGAGAAGCGGGTCCGACAACATCACCTGATATTGGCCAAGGCCGACATATTCGGACTTGAAGGCGGAGAACTTGCGGAACGAATAGCTGATGCCGACGATCAGCGGCACAAGCAACACCGTGACAAGCAGGATGAGCGCCGGGCTGAGATAGAGCCAGGGTTCGAGACCGGGCAGCGATGAACGCCCGCGCCTCACCTTTTCGGGTGCTCTCAATCCGGTGACTGCAGTGGTCATGGCGATTGCTTTCGTCATGGCGAAAAAAATCGCCCCCTCGCTTGCTCGGCCTCGTCCCAAGGGGAGAAAAGGCTTGGCAGCGATGCCGACACGACCGCTATGCGGCCGAGCGAGGGGGCAGCAAGGGAGCCCTTGTCGGGTCGGCGGAGCATCGCTGCTCCGCCGAGGCCGCTTACTTCTTGTTCTTGGCCATCCAGTCCTGCTGTTCCTTGGTCAGGAAGGCAGACCACTCGTCGGCGATGTCCTTGGCCGTACGCTGGCCGAGAAGCACTTCCTGGAAGTTCTTGATCGAGACCTGGTCGTAGAAATTGCCGAGGTTTTCGAGATGGACCGGAGGCGTGACGAACTCGAATTTGTCCGGGTTGCTCAACTCCTCGAACCAGCCCTTGAACTGCTCGGTCTTGAAGTGCGGATCATCGGCGGCGCTGTTGTGGATCGGCAGTACGCCCACTTCCTTGGCCCAGGCGATGTTGTTTGCCGGCGAAAGCAGTGTCGACATCAGCTTCCAGGCGTCGTCCTTGACCTTGGAGTTGGCAAACATCGACCAACCGGCATAGCCGAGCGTCGGATAGGACTTGCCCGACGGTCCCGCCGGCATCGGCGCCACCGCGAAGTCTTCCGCCTTCATCTTCTCGGCGATACCGATCAGCGCGTCCGGATCCTGATCGAGCATGGCGCAGGTGCCGGAATAGAAGCCGGTGACGATCTCGTTGAAGCCCCAGCTGACGCTGTCCTTGGGCGCATAGCCTGCCTTGTAGATGTCAGCCAGCATCTGCAGGCCCTTGACGGAGCCTTCCTCATTGATCGTCGAGGTGCCGTCTTCGTTGAAGTAGCCGCCCTTGCCGTTGGCGATGTTCATGAGCATCTGCACGCCGTTGAAGCCGCCGGGGCCGCCGCGCATGCAGTAGCCGTACTTGCCGTTAATCGCCGAGATCTTCTTGTTGGCGTCCATGAACTCGTCGAGCGTCGTCGGCGCGTGGTCGAGGCCGGCTTCCTTGAACAGCTTCTTGTTCCAGAACATGGCGCGCAGATAGTAGCCGTAGGGCAGCATGTACTGCTTGCCGTCGACCACCGAGCCGAACTGCTTGGCGCGGTCGCCGAGCGTCGCGGCGTCACCCCACTTGGCCATGTAGGGCGCGAGATCCTCGAGCTGGCCGTTGGTGCCGTAGAGGCCGAGCCAGCGCTCGGGCATCTCGACCACATCAGGTGTGTCCCCGGCCTGCACCATGGTCAGAAATTTTTCGAAGGCCTGGCCCCAGGGTAGTGAGACGAGCTCGACCTTGATGCCCGGATTGGCAGCTTCGAATTCGGCGATCTGCTTCTTGATGAACTCGGTACGCGGCGGGCTGGTGATGACCTCCACCATCTTGATGGTCGAGTCGGCCAGTGCCGATCCGGCAGAAAGAGCGAGGCCCAAGGCCGTCGCCAACAACAGGCTGTATTTCTTCATTCCAATCACTCCCATTCTTGGTTTTGAAGCTATTTTCTTTTTGCACCCTCAAAGGCGCGACTGACGTCGGCCCAGAGATCCTCCACATTTTCCAGCCCGACATTCAGCCTGATGGTTCGCGGGCTGACCCCGAACCGGCCGATGGAATTGGCATCCGGCGTCTGCTGCAGCGAGGCGAGCGCCGGCACCACAAGGCTCTCATGACCACCCCAACTGACGCCGATGCGGAATAATTTCAGTGCATCGGTAAAGGCCGGCACGTCGATGTCGTCGGTCACCTCGAAGGAAAACAGGCCGGAATAGCCTGACAGCGTCGCCTTGCCCGGATGGTTGGAGAAGGCGGGATGGTTGACCCGCTCGACGTGGGCGTGGCCCTTCAGTCGCTCGGCGATGGTCAGCCCGCTCTTCATGTGGTGGGGCAGGCGCAGCGGCAGGGTGCGCAGACCGCGCAGCAGAAGCCACGCCTCAAAGGGTGACAGCTTGGCGCCGAGATAGGGATAGGTACGCTCATTGATGCGGCGGATATGTTCGACTGATCCGGCAACAACGCCGGCGACTGTGTCGCTGTGGCCACCGAGATATTTTGACGCCGAATGCATGACGAGGTCGACGCCATGCAGGATCGGCTTCTGAAACAGTGGCGTCGCCCAGGAATTGTCGATGACGCTAACGATGCCGTGCGCGCGCGCTATGCCAGTCAGCACTTCGAGGTCCTGGAGCTCGAACATCATCGAGGTCGGGCTTTCCAGATAAAGCATCGCAGCACCTGGAAGCGCTGCAGCAACCGCGTCGGGGTCCGAGCCATCGACATAGTCGACCTTGATGCCAAGATGCGGCAAGAGCCTCTCGAACAGGCGATAGGCATCGCCGTAACAGTTGCGGACAGCAACGATGCGTTGGCCCGCGCCGACGAAGGCGAGCACGGTAGAGCTGATCGCCGCCATCCCGCTCGAAAAGCCGCGCGCGGCTTCAGCCCCTTCAAGGGCCGCGATCTTGCTTTCGAACTCCATCACAGTGGGATTGTTGCCGCGCGAATAGATCGGCTTGGTGCTACGGCCGGCAAAAACATCGGCCATCTCGGCATAGCTATCGAAGGTGAACAGCGAGGTCTGGTAGATCGGCGGCACGACGGCGCCACCGGGAAAGGGCTCGTCATGGGCAAGCAATGTCGCTGCCTCGGCAATGAAATCCCGCTCGAAATTGCTGCTCATTTGTTGTCCGCAAGTTTGAGGTTGGCGGCACCGCGCCTGAGGTCGGCCTCCACGGTGGCGATCAGTTTCAGGGCCTCGGTGCGAGCGCCCTCGGCATCTCCAGCAGCAATGCGCTCGTAGATCGTACGGTGATAGGGAAAGCTGGCATGGCCGAAATCGCGCACGCCAAGCGGATGTTCCCAGAAGCGGTGGAACAGTTCGTGCATGGCCGAGATGATCTGTTCGAACAGCGGATTGCCCGAAACCCGGTAGATCGCCTGGTGGAAATCCCAGTCCTCGTCCGAGGACATGCCGGCGCGGCTGTGAAAGGCTTCTTCCATCGTCTCGAGCTTCTGCCTGATGAGGGCAAGTTCGACTGTGCCGGCACGCGAGGCGCATAAAGCTGCCGCCTCCGCCTCCAGCCCGCGACGAATTTCAAGCGTGTGCATCAGGCTTTCAAAGTCGTTGCCCGAGGCGAATGTCAGCGGCAAATGCAGCATGTCGCGCGACACCGCTGCCTTGAGAAAGGTGCCGCTGCCTTGCAGACGCTCGACCAGGCCAAGACCTTCCCAGCGCGTCAGCGCCTCGCGCACCGTGGTGCGGCTGACCTTCAACCGTTCCGACAGTACGCGCTCAGTCGGCAACCGGTCGCCCGGCAGCAGGCCTTCCTGCATGACGAAGTCGGCGAGCGCATTGAGCACCGCGTCGTCGCGGGCGGTCGCCTGGATCGGGGGAAGGCTGGCGTCGGTCAACTCGGCATCCAATTGGTACAATGGTCAGACCAATTTCTGCATGTAACCTATGCTATGTCAATTCCGTTGGGTCACGTTTTGAAGATACGGCCCGACTTGAAATCCAAAGCCCCTTATCTCAGGCTCGGGAATGGCCATTGAAGATTCTGCAACTGCTGCAATGAAGACGGATGAAAGCTCGGAAAGGCGCGATGTTCGCGCCATCCTCAAGACCGACATCGTCGTCATCGGCGCCGGTCAGGCCGGGCTTTCCTCGGCCTATCATCTCAGGGGGCTCGGCATTATGCCGGGCAAGGGCTATGTGGTGCTCGACAAGTCGCCCGAAGCAGGCGGGGCTTGGCAATATCGCTGGCCGTCGCTGACGCTGAGCACGGTCAACCGCGTCCATGACCTGCCGGGCATGCAGTTTGCCGATGTCATCGAAACTGGCCTCACCGAAGTAAAAGCCTCCGTCGCGGTCCCCCGCTATTTTGCCGCCTACGAACAGAAATTCGACTTGCCTGTCTACCGGCCGGTGACGGTCAGGGTCGTTTGCGAACGCCATGAACGCTTCCGGATCGAGACCGACCGGGAAACATTTTCGGCGCGCGGCATCATCAATGCCACCGGCACCTGGGAAACACCATATATCCCGACCTATCCCGGTGCCGACCAGTTCAAGGGTCGCCAGTTGCACACCCGCGACTACCGCACCGCGGATGAATTCGCCGGCCAGCACGTCATCGTTGTCGGCAGCGGCATTTCGGCACTGCAATTGCTCGACGAAATCTCGCGCGTTGCGTCCACTACCTGGGTCACGCGCCGCGAACCGCAATTCCGCGAGACACCGTTCACCCCCKAGGATGGACGCGCCGCCGTTGCCATCGTCGAAGACAGGGTCCGGCGCGGGCTTGTGCCTGGTTCGGTCGTCTCGGTCACCGGCATTCCATGGACGCCCGCGCTCAAGGCTGCGCGCGAACGCGGTATCCTCAACAGGCTGCCGATGTTCAGCGAGATCACCGAAGACGGCGTCCGCTGGGCTGACGGTACCGAGCAGAAGGCCGATGTCATCTTGTGGTGCACGGGCTTTCGCAGCTCGCTCGATCACCTGGCGCCGCTGCAAATCCGCGAGGACAATGGCGGCATCTTCATGTCCGGTCGTCTGGCGACCCAAATTGCCAAGGACCCGCGCATCCACCTTGTCGGCTACGGTCCTTCCGCCTCGACCATCGGCGCCAACCGGGCCGGCGCCGCCGCTGCGCGGGAACTGACAGGGCATCTCGGCCTGATCTGAGGACCGATCAGGCGGCGTCGCGGTCGAACGTTTGTTGTGCCTTGGCGATAAGCATCTCGTGCGCGATCGCCCAATGGCCCAGCTCTTCCACCGGCCGGCGCAGCGAATGCCCCAATTCGGTCAGCTCATAGTCGACGCGTGGCGGCTTGGTCGGGAAGACGGTCCGTTTGATCAGGCCGTCACGTTCCATGCCTTTCAGCGTCAGCGTCAGCATGCGCTGCGAAATCGTTCCGATGGCGCGCTTGATCTCATTGAAGCGGCGCGGGCCGTCGCGCAACGCCATGACGATCAGCACGCTCCACTTGTCGCCGACCCGCGCCAGGATCTGGCGGACGGGCCTGCACATATCAAGCAAGCCGCTCGGTTCAGGTAACATGGATGTGCCTCCTTGCGTCCATTCGGACAGTAACAATATTAGGCCAGGTTACGAATATATACTGACGGCGACATGGCTCCGCAAGGAGCGACGCCAGCGAAGGAGAAACGAACATGGAACTTGGCGTCTACAGCTTTGGCGATGTCCAGAAGGATCCTGTCACCGGCAAGCTCGGCTCGACGGCCCAAGCCACGCGCAACCTCTTGGAGGCCATTCAGCTGGCCGATGAAGTCGGGCTGGACTATTTCGGCATCGGCGAACACCACACCTATGAGATGCCGGCGTCCGCTGCGACAGTGGTGCTCGGCGCAGCTGCTTCGACCACGAAAAATATCAAGCTCGGAAGCGCGGTCACCGTTCTCAGCACAGATGATCCGGTGCGCGTCTATCAGCAGTTCGCGACGCTGGACGCCCTGTCGAACGGTCGTGCCGAGATCACCGCCGGGCGCGGTTCGTCGACGGAATCCTTTCCGCTCTTCGGCCACAGCCTCAATGACTATGACGAGCTTTATGCCGAGAAACTCGACCTTCTGCTGAAGATCAACGAGAGCGAAGCCATCACCTGGAGCGGCAAGTTCCGCCCGGCGCTGAACGATGCGCTGGTCGTGCCGCGCCCTGAGAGCGGTTCGCTGCCAATCTGGCTGGCGACCGGCGGTAACCCGCATTCATCGGTGCGCGCGGGGCTGCTCGGCCTGCCGATTTCCTACGCCATCATCGGTGGCCAGGCATCGCGTTTTGCCCCGCTCGCCGATCTCTACCGGCGTGCCGCAGCACAGGCGAACATTCCGGAAGCGCAGATCAAGGTTTCGGTCGCAAGCCCAGGCTACGTCGGCGATGACGCCACTGGAGCGAAGGAGCGCTTCTGGATCCACTGGCATGCGGTAATGGAGTCGCTTGGCAAGATTCGTGGGTTTGCCCCGCCGCCGCGTCATCACTACGACAAGGAAGCCAGTGGTGGTGGTGCGCTGTTTGTCGGCGCCCCCGAAGAGATTGCCGAACGCATCGTCGCTTTGCACAAGAGCATCGGTCACATGCGCCAGTTCTTCCAGATGGACGTTGGGCAGTTGCCGCAGAAAGAGTTCCTGCGTTCGATCGAGCTGCTGGGCACGCGCGTCAAGCCGCTTGTCGATGCTGAACTCGGCACCGCCAAGATCTAGGAGAAACAGCATGAAAGCCGCTGACGTGAAGACCATCGGCATCCTCGGCGCCGGCCGTGTCGGCACCGCGCTCGCCCGCCGCGCCATCGCGGCGGGTTACGAGGTCAAGATCGCGACATCCAGGCCGCCGGCCGAGATCGGACTGCTGGTCGAAATCATGGTGCCCGGTGCCAAGGCGGAGACGGCGGAAGCAGTGATCGCCGGCAGCGATATCGTGGTTCTGGCGTTGCCTTTGTCGAAGTACCGCAACCTTCGCCCCCAATTGTTTGCCGGCAAGATCGTGGTCGATGCCATGAACTACTGGGCGCCGACTGACGGAACCATGGCCGAATTCGAAGGTGATCGCTCAAGCAGCGAGGTGATCCAGGACTACCTGGACGAGGCGCTGATCGTGCGCAGCTTCAATCACATGGGCTACCATGAGATCGAAGAAGAGGCGCGGGCCTTCGGAGATCCCGATCGGCGCGCGCTTGCAGTTGCGGGTGACGACGCGCAGGCCCGTCACGTGGTGGCGGCGTTCATCGACCGTCTCGGCTTCGATCCTGTCGATGCTGGCGATCTTGCCGCAAGCCGTAGCTTTGTCACCGGTACGCCGATCTTCGGGGCAAGCCTCAATCAGGCGGAAATGGCGCGCGTTCTGCAAGGGACGTATGAACAGGTATATTGATAAACTATCCCGCACTTGTGGTAGCCTAAGAGGTCGCGCCAGCGGGCCTTGAAACCGCGTCTGGCTCCGCCATCTAATTCGCCATACCGCGCAACTTTCCAAACGAGGAAGCGCCTGGCAACCTGCGGGTCATAGCTTGCTTCACCAGTTCGTGCTGCCGGGCGTCGCTACTTGCGAGCATCGAGCGTCTTCCTCGTCCTGTCAGACGAAGGGAGATAGGAAATGGCAAAGGTCGTTTGCGTCCTTTATGACGATCCGGTCGACGGTTATCCCAAGCGATATGCGCGGGACGGCCTCCCCAGGCTTGACCGCTATCCCGGCGGCCAGACGCTGCCCACGCCCAAGGCGATCGACTTTGAACCAGGCGTGCTGCTCGGCAGCGTGTCGGGCGAACTGGGCTTGCGGAAATTTCTCGAAGGTGCTGGACACGGTCTGATTGTGACGTCGGACAAGGACGGCCCGGCCAGCGTTTTTGAACGTGAACTCGCCGATGCCGAGATCGTCATCTCGCAGCCGTTCTGGCCGGCCTACCTGACTGCGGAACGGATCGCCAAGGCCAAACGGCTGAAGCTTGCGATTACCGCMGGCATCGGCTCCGACCATGTCGACCTGCAGGCGGCGATGGATCGCGGAATCACGGTCGCCGAGGTGACCTATTGCAACTCGATCAGCGTCGCCGAGCATGTGGTGATGATGATCCTCGGGCTCGTGCGCAACTACATCCCCTCCTACGGATGGGTCGTGAAGGGCGGCTGGAACATCGCCGACTGTGTCGCGCGTTCCTACGATGTCGAAGGCATGCAGATCGGAACCGTGGGTGCTGGCCGGATCGGCAGTGCCGTGCTGCGCCGGCTGAAGCCGTTCGACGTCAAGCTGCACTACACCGACCGCCAYCGCTTGCCCGAAGCGGTCGAGAAGGAACTGGGCGTGACCTTCCACAGATCAGCGGTTGAAATGGTGCCTGTCTGCGATGTGGTGACGATCAACGCCCCACTGCATCCCGAGACTGAAAATCTCTTCGACGCGGCGATGATCGCCAGGATGAAGCGCGGTGCCTATCTGGTGAACACGGCGCGCGGCAAGATCTGCAATCGCGACGCGGTCGCCCGCGCACTGGAGAGCGGCCAACTCGCCGGTTATGCCGGCGACGTCTGGTTCCCGCAGCCAGCGCCCAAGGACCATCCATGGCGATCGATGCCCCATCACGGCATGACACCGCACATCTCCGGATCGTCGCTTTCCGCCCAGGCGCGTTATGCCGCCGGCACCCGCGAAATCCTGGAATGCTGGTTCGAAGGCCGGCCGATCCGCGAGGAATATCTGATCGTCGACGGCGGCAAGCTCGCCGGTGCCGGAGCCCATTCCTATAGCGCGGGCGACGCCACACGCGGTTCGGAAGAAGCGGCGCGCTTCAAGGGGTGAGCCCACGGGACGAGTTGTTTCGCGCAGGCAATCGCTAGCGGTGATGCAGAACCAACGGGGCGCCTTCGACGTCGATGACATTCATGTGGTAGCCGAAGACTTCGGCCAAAACGCTGGGCTGCAGCACCTCGGCCGGTGAACCGTCAGCGACGATCCGTCCCGCCTTCATAGCGACGATCCGGTCGGCATAGACGGCGGCCTGGTTGATGTCGTGCAAGACAACGATCACCGTGCGTTTGTCGTTGTCGGCCGCCGCACGCAGGTCGCGCATCAGCTGGCGGGCAAACAGCATGTCGAGATTGTTCAGCGGCTCGTCGAGCAGCATGTAGTCGGTGCCCTGGCAGAATGCCATGGCGACCATGGCGCGCTGGCGCTGGCCACCGGAAAGCTTGTCGAGGAAGCGGTCCGCCAGCTCTTCCAGGTTGAACTGCCGCAACGCTGCGTCGATCAAGCTTTTGTCGTGCGCGTCGATGCTGCCATTTTGATGCGGGAAACGGCCGAAGCCGACGAGTTCGCGCACCCTGAGCCTACTCGCCACGGCAGGGTCCTGGCGCAGGATCGCGAGCGTCTGGGCGAGGCGGCGACTTGGCGTGGTGTCCACCGGCAGGCCGTCGACGGATATCGCGCCGCTCTGCAGAGGCTGCAGCCGCGCGATCAGCGACAAAAGGCTCGATTTGCCGGCACCATTGGGTCCGACAAGTGCCGTCACTCCGCCCTTGGGCATGGTCAGCGAAACATCGCTCAGGATTTGCGTGTCGCCATATCTAAGCGAAACATTCTTGATCTCGATCATCGCTTGCTCGTTGTGATCAGCATGGCCAGGAACACCAGTCCCCCTACGAATTCGATGACGACACCCAGTGTCGAGGCGCCCCCCAGCACATGCTGAAGCAGCATCTGGCCGCCAAGCAGCACGATGATCGCCGTAAGCATCGCTGCGGGCAGCAAAAGGTGATGACGCCGGCTGTTGATGATGCGCTCGGCGAGCGCAACCACCAGCAATCCAAAGAAGGTGACGGGGCCGACCAGGGCCGTCGATACAGCTACGAGTGCCGCGACAAGCATCAAGAGGCCGGTCAGCGCCCGGGTCCAGTTGACGCCGAGCCCGATTGCACTGTCGGAACCAAGCGCCAGCACATCGAGCAGATGACGCTTTCGCCAGGTGATCACTGTGGCGATCACCGTGACGACAAGGCTGATGACCATCAGGTCGGGGCGCACGGTGTTGAAATTGGCGAAGCTCGCGCCCTGAACCACGGCGAATTCATTGGGGTCGATGAGGCGCGCAATCAGCGAAGCGAGGCTGCGAAACAGCACCCCGAGCACGACCCCGGTCAAAAGCAGCAGCCCGACGTCGAAGCGCCGCCTGAGCATGGGCATGAACAGCAGCAACGCCATGGCCATCATCAGGCAGGCTTCTCCGGCGAATTTCATGCGTGGGTCGAGCGCGACAAATCCGACTCTGCCAAGCGCCACGACCAGAACCATCTGGCCGAACAGGTAAAGCGCATCGAGCCCCATGATCTGCGGCGTCAGCACCCGGTTTGCCGTCACTGTCTGGAACACCACGGTCGAGACGGCGATCGCCACGCCGACCTGCACCAGCGTGAGCAGCCGCAATGTGCGTAGCTCGAGCGCGAAGGCGATGTTGCCGCGCAGCCCGACGGTCATGAAGGCGACGGCCGCAGTAAGGGCCAGCGCGCCAAGTATCCACAATCGCTTGTCAGGCACGCGCAGTCCGCCCAAACAGGATCCACAGGAACAGCCCCGAACCGACCACGCCGAGAACCGTGCCGACAGGGATTTCGTAGGGGTAGCGGATGACGCGGCCAACGATGTCGCAAGCGAGCACCAGTGCCGCGCCTGAAATCGCGACCCAGGGCAGGGCGCTCCTCAGATTGTCGCCCATCAGCCGGGAGATGAGATTAGGCACCACAAGGCCGACAAACGGAATCATGCCGACCACGACCACGGCCAAGGACGAGATCACTGCGACCATGACCAGCCCGAGCTGGACGATGCGCTGATAGTTGAGCCCAAGCCCGACGCTGACCTCGCGCCCCATCGACACGATGGTCAGCCGGTCGGCGATCCACCAGGCAAGCGCGACCATCGCCGCCAGAATCCACAAAAGCTCGTAGCGCCCGCGCAGCACGCCGGAGAATTCGCCGTTGGTCCAGATATCGACATATTGCAGCAGGTCCGCCTGCCAGGCGATGAAGGTCACGGCAGCACCTATGACGCCGCCATAGACAAGGCCAAATAGCGGAATGAGGAAGGGCTGCGTCGGCGGCAGCCGGTGGGCGATGGACAGGAAAACGGAGGTTCCGGCGAGCGCTGTGGCACTTGCGGCAAGTGTCTTGACGCCGATCGACGCCGACGGAAACAGCATCGTCACCGCCAGGATGCCAAGTGCTGCACTTTGGCCAGTTCCCGTCATCGTCGGTTCGACAAACCGGTTGCGCGCGAGGATCTGCAAGACGAGGCCGGCAATCGCCAGCCCCGCGCCGACGAGAACCGCCGCCAGCGTCCGGGGCAGGCGGCTGACCAGAAGCAGTTCAAGCGCCCCTGCATCGGAAAAGTCCTTGCCGAGTGAAAAATCATCGACACCGACACCGAGGCTCAGCGCGAAAAGCCCGACCAGGCTGGTGGCGACCACCAGCCTGGCATAGGGCATTGCCAGTGTCATCACTGCGCCTTGGCGAAGGCTTCTTCGATTGTCTTGAGGACTCTATGGGTGGACTGAACACCGCCTGCAGCGATGTAGAAGTCGGATGAAGGCAGGTAGATCACCTGGCCCTTTTTCCAGGCGGTGGTCTGGGCAACCAGCTCGTTGTCGAGCGTCGCCTTCGCGCCTTGCTCGCCGGAACCGATTGCCGCTGCGCGGTCGAGCACAAGAAGCCAATCAGGATTGGCCTTGCTGATGAATTCAAACGCGATGGCCTCGCCATGGTTGGCCGCCTCGACATTGGCTACCGCGGGCTCGAGTTCGAGCGTCTTATGCAGCCAGCCGAAACGCGAGCCGGGGCCATAGGCGGTGATCTTGGGGCCGTTGGTCATCAGGATCAGGGCCTTGCCCTTGCCTTTCACGGCCTGCCGGGCGGCTTCAACGGCAGCGTCAAGTTCCTTGCCAGCAGCGGCGGCTTCATCGGCCTTGGCGAAGAGTGCCCCATAGGCCACAAGCCGCTCTTTGGCCTGGGCAACAAGGTCGTCGCCATTCATCGTCATGTCGATGGTGGGGGCAACGCGAGCGGTCGCTTCGGCCTTTGCCGACGAACGTCCGCCGACGATCACAAGGTCAGGCGCAAGTGCGTTCAGCGCCTCGAGGTCAGGCTCGAAAAGCGTGCCGACGACCGTAGCGCCCTTGGCGACATCGGCAAGTTCAGGCACGAACAGCTTGTTGGGGACGCCGACAGGCTGGATGCCGAGGCGGTTGAGCGTGTCGATGGCGGCGATGTCGTAGACGGCGATCCTGGCGGGAACCTTGTCGATGGTTTTCGGACCCGTCGCGGTGTTGATTTCAGCCGCAACCGCTGGTGCCGTCGCTATCGCGAGGGCTGCCACAAGATTGGCCAGGACCCGAACATACTTCATGCTTTGTCTCCGTCTTTGCCTGATGGCGTCGGCTTCATAAAACCTTCGTAAAATACTCCGGTTTTGCGCATACCAGAAGCTGGCTGTGTAAAACAAGACTTGGGCAGGCATTCACGGAGACTTTATCGCCGCTGTGCCACACCCTGCGACAAGCAGCCTCAAGCGCTCCAGGCGATGCTGCGGCCGGGCTCGCGGAAAGCGAAGCGCGCGAGGTGATCGTCGATCACTGACTTCGCGCGCGCCAATTGCTCGGCGTCTGGCGCGACCACTTGGATCGTCAAGGCGGTGTCGTCGGCGTCAAGTACGGCGTTGCCGAACGGAAAGTGGCACTCGCCATGGCGTTCGGCGTAGGTGACCTCGATCTTATGGGCGAAATGCTTGCACAGCTGGGTAAGGTATTTGGCACCGTGCTCGGTCTCGAACCGTCCTGTCGTTTCAACCATGTTGTTTTCTCCGTCGTTGACCTGCGCAGGCACCCTTGGATCGCCGCGCGTACGAATGGACGTAGTAGATCGCGCCAGCTGCCCCTAGTGAGCTGGCGTCTAACATTGTTGACTATTATAATCAAGAAAAGCCGGCCGCGAAGGCGGCGGACATGACCGACATGTCTCAGCCCTTGCGAAACGGGCAGTCCAGTGCCCGTGTGGAGAGCATCGGAAGGGCCCGGGTCAGTTCGCTTGTCGAAGTTCCAGCGCACAATTTCGCGAGGTGACGTCCTCATTGGCGGTGTCGCGCCGCCGGCACACCTGACGTATCAGGTGATGCTCGATTCGGCCGCGAAAACAGCAAGCGCGCTAGCCAGGTTACGACAAGGTTGGCGGCTATTGATTCCAGAAGGTTCGAAGCGTGGTCGGCGTGTGCATGTTGGCATAGAGATAGTGCCAAAACTCGGCGCGGCGCTCGTGCTCGATGGTCTTCCACACATCGTGAACCGCCACTTCGCCACACCAGTAGGCATAGACAAAAGGTGCCCGCAAATTGTGGTTCGGGAACGACAGGCGGCCCTTCACCGTCTCCAGGCTCTGAAACCCAGCTTCGGCGATGATCGGCGCGATGTCCTCAAGCCTCATGTTCTGGTCGTGCATCATCCAGGCCGCGTTGCAGCGCAGTGCGCTGCGCAACCGCTGCAAGGCGACGGCGAGCTCATCGGCTGGCGTGTCGACCCAATCGAGGAAGAACAGGCCATTGTCGGCGATGCCCTCAAACAGGGCGCTGCTTGCCGAACTCGTCACCACCTGCGCGCCGTCGAGCGGCATGCTGCCCTCAGTGACGTAGCGTTGCCGCAAAGCAAGATGCACAAGATGCCCGGGGAACGCCTCGTGGCACGCCAGATGCTTCAGCGCGTAAGGCGTGTAGGGAAAGTCCAGATTGAGCAAAAGCTGCCGTCCCGGGTAATCGCAATAGGCCGAAAACGGCACGTTCTCGACCGCCACCGGTTCGAGCCATTCCTGGCCCATGTCGTACATCAAGGCACTGGTGCGCCGGCGTGCCTCCTCGCCATAACCGCGCAGCACGTCGAGAACAGCACTTGGGGCGACACGATTGTCTTGTTCCCAGCGTCGAACGTCTTCCGTCAGCGAGGAACCGCGATAACCGAGCTCATCCAGCCTTTCCCGGATCGTGACCGCATAGCCATGCAGGATCGACTGGTTGACCATCTGCGTGTCGACCCCGAGCTGTCGGCGGACACGATCGGCGAAGGAAATCTGCTTTTCCTGAAACGTGATCAGCAGCGCTTGAAGCGAGTCGATCATTTCGCCGAGGTAGCTCAGCCGCAGCGCACTTTCAGCCTCCTGCGGCAAGCGGGCGTTCAGGTCGTGAAGCGCCTGAACCGCCTCGTCATAGCTCCGAAGGGTCACCGGCTCGATATCGGCTACAGCAACCGGAACAAGACCCTCGCGATCGAGGAAGCCGTCGCTTCGCGGCGTGTTGCGGTAGAGCTGGTCTATTCCCGCCGTGATCGCGGCCAGTTCTTTTCCCAACTGCATGACATGTCTCACAATCTGGTGGCGGGCACAGCGGCCGGGTTGAAACTAGAGAAGGCGGTTCTTGACGAACCGGCCATTGGCCATGATGGCGCTCAGATGCGCGCCGTCATCCTGAAGCAGCGCGATGTCGGTCAGCGGATCGCCGTCGACCACGAGCAGATCGGCAAAGGCACCCGCTGCGATCACGCCCACTTCCAGCTGGCAAAGCTCGGCGCCAACGATCGTCGCCGAGCGGATGATCTCGGCAGGCGTCAGCACCTTGGCGAGCAGCTCGAATTCCATGCAATGATATTTGCGCAGCTGCCCGAGCAGGTCGGAGCCGAAAGCCATGGGCAGGCCGGCGTCACGCATGATCTCAAGCGAGCGCAAGCCGCCTTGGCGCACCACCTCGATCTTGGCGAATTCAGCCTCGCCCAGGCCGAGTTCCTCGCCGTCGAGCGCCAGCGCGTCATAGGCAACCAGCGTTGGCACGGCGATGCAGCCTTTGTCAGCCGCAAGCCTGGCGGTCTCGGCGGTGATCAAGTTGCAATGCTCGAGCGAATGGACACCGAGCTCGACGACACGGCGGATCGCCGCGTCGGTGTAGACATGGGCCGAGACATAGAGGCCGGCATTCTCCGCCTCCTCGACGATCGCAGCCAGTTCATCTCTTGAAAACTGCAGCGAGTGGATCGGATCGTTCGGCGAGGACACGCCGCCATTGGCCATGACCTTGATGAAGCGCGCGCCGCCCTTGATCATTTCGCGCGACACCCGGCGAACGTCGTCGACGCCGTCAACGAGAATACCCATCGACCCCAGGCGATCCGACATGATGCCAGGGCGATCGTCAGTGCGCGGGCGCAAGTCGCAGTGACCGCCGGTTGTCGACAAGCCCTTGCCGCAAATCACAAGCCTTGGGCCATCGATCAGCCCGTCTTCCACGGCGCGCACCAGTCCGTGGTCGGCGCCGCCAAGATCGCGCATGGTGGTGAAGCCGCGCATCAGCGCCTCGTTCATCACCCGCGCCGAGCGCAGTGCTGCAAGAGATGACGGTGCGATGGCGTTTGACCAGAGGTCGAGGGATTCCGCTACCACATGCACATGACAGTCGATCAGGCCTGGCATCAGCGTCTTGCCGCCAAGTGTTACCTCGACCGCGTCGGCGGGGGCGGCGATGGACGAGGCGACCTCGACAATTCTGCCGTCGCGCACAAGCACGGACAGTCCGTCGAGCAGGACGCCCTTGGCGGCATCGAGAACCTTGCCGCCGGTGAATATGTAGCTCTGGGTCATGGGATCATTTCAGCAGGTTATTGGTCAGCAGTTGAGGCGTTCTATCGGTGGTGGCAGGCCAGCATGCGGCCGTCGTCGCGCAGTCTCAGTTCCGGTTCGGCCTTGCGGCAGGCATCGGTCGCAAGCGGGCAGCGCGTGTGAAACGAGCAGCCGGACGGCTTGTTTGTGGCGCTTGGAATGTCGTCGTTGGACGCTTTGAACTGATGACGGTTGCGCGGATCGAGCGACGGTGCCGAGCCGATGAGAAGTTCGGTGTAGGGGTGCGAAGGGTTGGCGAAGATCGCCGCCTTGTCGGCGATCTCAACGATCTTGCCGAGATACATGACGGCGACGCGATGAGAGAGATATTCGACGACGCCAAGGTCATGGGAGATGAAGAGGAAGGCGACGCCGAGATCGCGTTGCAGGTCCGATAGCAAATTGAGGATCTGAGCTTGCACCGACACGTCGAGCGCTGAAACCGGCTCGTCGCAGACGATGATGTCCGGGTTCAGCGCAAGGGCGCGCGCGATGCCGATGCGCTGGCGCTGGCCCCCGGAGAACTGGTGCGCGAAATTGCCGGCCTGATCGGGACGCAACCCGACGCGCTCCATAAGCTCGGCGACGCGTGTGTCGCGTTCGGCCCGCGTGCCTACCTGGTGGATGTCGAGCGGTGCGCGGATGATGTCGCGAACCCGGTGACGCGGATTGAGCGACGAGAACGGATCCTGGAAGATGATCTGCACGCGCTTGCGGTAGGATTTGAGCGCTGAACCACGGAAATCACGAACGATCTGGCCGTCGAACTCGACCTGGCCGCCACTGGGCTTGAGCAAGCCGAGCAGGGCGAGCCCGGTGGTGGACTTGCCGCAGCCGGATTCGCCCACCAGGCTCAGAGTTTCGCCGCGCCGCAACGAAAAGCTTACGCCATCGACGGCGCGCACGGCGCCGACCACACGATTGAACACGCCCTTGCGAATTGCGAAGTGAACCTGCAGGTCCTTGACCGCCAACAGCGGTCCGGATGCTTCAGCCATTTGCATGAGTGACCTCCCAGCAGGCGGCAAAATGGCCAGGCTGCTTTTCTTCGAATTCCGGTCGTTCTTGATGACAGCGCGGAGCAGCCTTCGGGCAACGCGGTGCAAAGGCACAGCCCTTGGGCAGGTCCCAGAGCGGGGGGACGGTGCCTGAGATATCGACCAGCCGCTCGCCGACCTTGGCACCGGCGTGCGAGCGCGGAATGGCGCCGAGCAGGCCCAGCGTATATGGGTGCATCGGATTGTCGAAGAGGTCGTTGGCCGACGCCTCCTCGATCCGGCGGCCGGCATACATCACCACGACGCGATCGGCGATCTCGGCGACGACACCGAGGTCATGGGTGATCATCACCAGTGCGGTGCCAAGACGTTTCTGCAGGTCGGAAATGAGCCCTAGTATCTGCGCCTGGATGGTCACGTCGAGGGCGGTGGTGGGCTCGTCGGCGACGAGGATGCGCGGTTCGCATACCAGCGCAAGGGCGATCATCGCGCGCTGGCGCATGCCGCCCGAGAGCTCATGCGGATATTGCCGGGCCCGACGTTGCGGATCGGGCATCTGCACCAGACGCAGCGCCTCGACCGCGCGCTCGAACGCTGGGCGACGGCCAAGCTTACGATGCTGGCGCACGGCTTCGGCGATCTGCTCGCCGATGGTCAAGACAGGGTTGAGTGCTGTCAGCGGTTCCTGGAAGATCATGGCGATCTTTTCGCCGCGATAGTCCTCGACGGTTCGCTGATCAAGCTTGAGCAGGTCGACACCGTCGATCTCGATCCTGCCGCCAGTGACGCTTGCGGCTTCGGGAAGCAGGCGCAGCAGCGACAGGGCCGTCATCGACTTGCCGCAACCGGACTCGCCCACGATGCAGACCGTTTCGCCCGGCGCAACCGACAAGGCCATGTCGGACACGACCGCGAACGAACCCTGTCCGGTTCGAATGCGAATCTCCAGATCGCTGACTGTCAGGATAGGCTGATCCGACCTGCCGGGCACTGGCTGAGAACTGGCGGCTGACGTGTGGCTCATCTTGCTTCGTTCCTTGTTGGTGAGCGGGAAGCGCGCGAGGTGCGCTCCCCGCTTGCCGGACTTTCACCCGTCAGTCGGTGGYGCTTTCCAGATTGCCGACCATGAAGCCGTAGTCGCCGGACTCGACCAGATTGCGCGACAGATGCGAGAGGATCATGATCCCGTTGTCGTAAGGGGTCGGGATCTCTTCCAGCGTCTGGAACGAATAGGGGCTGACGACGCGGCCGAGCAGATCGCCCTTCTTGATCGTTTCGCCAAGTGCCGGGCACAAAGGCTCGAGCCAGCCACCCTGGGTCGGTCGGATGCCAGCGATTTCATTGACGACGATCTGCTTGGGCTGCGGCTTGACATCGCCTGGAATGACGCCGCGGTGACGCAGCATGTTTAGCACGCCGTCGACGGTGCGCTGGACATAAGGCGTCTGGTCGACGATGCCGCCGCCCAGCTCCACAACCACCGATGAAATACCGCGCTTGTCCACGGTCACCGCCTTGGTGGTGCCGTCAAAGGAAGTCCCTTCCTTCGAAGCCGTCGGGCGATAGAGAACCTTCGACCCGAAGGCGCGCGACAGCGGCTCGTCATTCAGGATGTAGACATAGTCGACGGTCGGGCGGTCGGTGCCGGAATGCAGATCGATATGAAGGTCGATTTTTTCCAGGAAGTGATCGCTGATCGCCTTGGCCAGCTGCTGGGAGTAGGTGCCGCTGGCGTTGCCCGGGAATTCGCGATTGAGGTTGAGTTCATCAAGCGGCGTGAAGCGGCGATTGAGCGCCATGGCACGCGGGTTGGCCACCGGAAGCATCAGGATGCGGCCCTTGAGCGGCGTGTCCATCAGCACCCGGAACAGCTCGAGCATGGCCTGCGAACCAGCATTCTCGTTGCCGTGGATAGAGGCGGACAGACCAATGGTGGGGCCATCCTGTTCACCGACCAGCTCGTTCATGAACAGCACGGCGTTGCTGCCGTCCGCATGGGTGGTGAACTTGGGCGTCAGCACATTGATTTGTTTGACCATTGTTATTTTCCTTGCATGTAGGCTTTGAGTAAGTGGGTCAGGATTTGCCGCCGCCACGGGAGAGCTGGCGGGGGTCGAGGACGTCCCTGAGGCCGTCGCCGAGAAGGTTGAACCCCAGCACGGTGATCATGATGGTCGCGCCCGAAATGATGGAAAGCCACGGTTCGTCACGAATGAATTTCGTGCCGTAGGCGAGTGTCCATCCCCAGGTCGGCGTGGGGGGCGGCAGGCCGAAGCCGAGGAAGCTCAGAGCGGATTCCGCGATGATGGCGGTGCCCAGGCCGAGCGACGCCAGCACGATGATCGGGCCAAGCGTGTTCGGCAGGATTTCCTTGAACAGGATGCGGGAGGGCCGCGCACCGAGCGCGCGGGCTGCCTGCACGTAGTTCTGTTCGCGCAGCACCAATGTCGTGGCGCGAACGACCCGCGCATATTCGGTCCAGGCAACCACGATCAGCGCGAGCGCAACATTCATGACGCCCGGCCCGAGGATGGCAACGATGGCCAAGGCCAAAACGATGGCCGGCACGCCCAGGAAGATGTCGGTGATCCGCATCAGTACGAGATCGACCCAGCCGCCGAAATAGCCGGCGACCAGCCCAACGATCGTGCCGATGATGACCGAGCATACGACGGCGATGATGGCGATGGTGAGCGAGACGCGCGCCCCCCAGATCAGACGGGACCACAGGTCGCGCCCGAAATTGTCGGTGCCGAGCCAATGCTGGAACGACGGCCCCGCGAAGCGGTTGCGCATGTCCATCTGTTCCACGCCATGCGTTGCAATGGCCGGCGCAAAGATCGCCAGTAGGACGATCGTCAGTGTGATTGCCGCGCCAACGACCAGGGATGTGTTGCGTAGGGCTTTGGGTAGCTGCATCGGATTATCCCAGTCGAATGCGCGGATCGACCGCCGCGTAAAGGAGGTCGACGATCAGGTTGACCAGCGCGAAGATGATCGCGAAGGTCAGCACGATGCCCTGGATGAGCGGCAGGTCGCGCTGCGAGATCGCCGCGATCGTCAGCTGTCCCAGTCCTGGCCAGGCGAAAATCGTTTCGGTCAGCACCGCACCGCCTAAAAGCGCGCCGAAGCGCAGGCCGATGACGCTGAGCACCGGCAGCAGCGCATTGCGCAGCGCATGGCGGACAATGACGCGCGGCCGGCGAAGGCCCTTGGCATAGGCGGTGCGGATGAAGTCCTCGCGCAGGATTTCGAGCATCGATGCCCTGACAAGCCTGGAGATGATAGCGGCGGAATTGACCGCCAGCGCGAATGCCGGCAGCGCAATATGCGAGAGCGATTTAAGCAGCACCTCCGGTCGTCCCGACAGGGCCGCGCCCAGCGCATCGAGCAGCGGCTCGCCACGGCCGATGGCGGGCAGCCAGCCGAGATTGACGGCAAACAGCAGCATCAGCAGCAGACCGAGCCAGTAGACCGGCATCGAAACGCCGAGCTGGGCGAGCAGCATTGTTGCGGTGTCGACGATTGATCCTTGCCAGATGGCGGAGATGACACCGAGCACCAGGCCCAGGATGGTCGCCAGCACCAGCGAGACCACGGCCAGTTCGATCGTTGCGGCGAGGCGTCCGGCGATGATTGTGGAGACCGGCTGGTTTTGGAAAATCGATTGTCCCATGTCGCCATGCAAGAGGGCTGCGAAATAGTCCCACAGCCTGATGTACCAAGGATCATCCAGCCCCAGATTGGCGCGAAGCGTGGCGATGGCTTCCGGCGTCGCTTCCTGTCCGAGCAGCACGGAGGCTGGATCGCCAGGAATGATCAGCAGCAGCGCAAAGGTGACCACCACCATGCCGATGGCCAGCGGGATCAGCAGTAGCAGCCGGCGTATGATGTAAGCGATCATGTGGTCGGTCCCTTTGTCCGAAGCCATTTGAAGGCGGTTTGTCCGCCCATCAGGCGACGACCATTGCTGTGTGTTCGCGTGAGGCGCGAGGCAGCCATTTCCCGGCCCGTGCAGCGCCTGCGCGCCGCACGGATTTCGCAGAATTTGCCAGTCACCAAAGAAGCGGTCGGCCAACGCACTTGCGCGATGTTGGCCGACGCTATCGGCTTAGTCGTTGAGGCCGATCAGGCCGCGCAGATAGCCACGCGGTGTCGCCTGGACCTCGGTCGGCAGGTTCTTCTGGTAGAACATCTGGTAGCCCTGGTCGGAGACGACGAAGTAGGGCAGGTCCTTGGCCAGGATGGTCGCGGCCTTCTGGTAGACTTCGGTGCGCTTGGCCTGATCAAGCGTCGAGCGCCCCTCGTTGAGCAGGGTGTCGACTTCCGCGTTGGAGTAGCCGCCCCAATTGGTTGGGCCGCCAGTGGTGAACTGGGCGTACATCAGGCGATCCGGATCGACGATGTTCAGCCAGCCGAGCAGGGCGATCTGATGCTTGCCCTGCTGCACATAGTTGGTGGAAAAGCTCGGCCAGTCGGAGATCTGCGCCTTTGCTTCCACGCCTGCCTGCTGGAACAYGGCCTGCATGAATTCGAGCGCCTGTACCCGGTTGGGGTCCTCGCTGTGGGTGGCAAGGGTGATCGTCAGCGGCTTGCCGTCCTTGTCAAGGATGCCGTCGCCATTGGTGTCCTTCCAGCCGAGCTCGTTGAGAAGCTTCACAGCACCTTCGACGTCGAAGGTCGGCTGCTTGATATCGGCCGAATAGGCCCAGGACGAGGGCAGGATCAGCGATGAAGCGACCTGGTCTACGCCTTGGTAGATGTCGTTGACGATGGTCTGCTGGTCGACAAGCATCGACAGGGCCTGCCGCATCTTGGGATCGGCAAGCAGCGGGTCCTTCGCATTGAAGTTGAGATAGGTGACCCCGAGCCCGGCCATCTTGACGTTGGCAAAGCGCTCGTCGCCGGCAAGGCGCGTGATGTCCTGCGGCGAAAGCGGCGACTGGATGACATCGAGGTCGCCGGCTTCAAAAGCCTGGGCGCGAGCCGAATTGTCGCCGATCACCTTGAGGGTGACCTTGTCGATGGTTGGCGCACCGCGCCAATAGTCGGGATTGGCTTCCAGCGTAATGTCGCTGCCACGGTTCCAGGAGGCGAGCTTCATCGGGCCAGCACCGACCGGCTTGGTCGAGATGTCCTGACCGCTTTCGGCGGCCTTCTTTGAGATGATACCGACATCGAGATAGGTGAGAAGCGGCGCGTAAGGGGCGGCGAGCTCGAACTTCACGGTCTGTGCGTCGACGGCCGTGACTGCCTTGACCGGCGTGAACAGGGCGCGGATGGGCGAGCTGAATTCGGGGTTGAGCACGGTCGAGTAGGTGAAGACCACGTCATCGGCCGTCAGCGGCGAACCGTCGGAAAACTTCAGGCCGGGGCGCAGCTTGAAGATGAACGTCAGCGGGTCCGGGGTCTCCCAGCTTTCGGCCAGGTCGGGCACCGGTTCCAGCTTGGGCGTGATGTGCACCAGGCCTGCATAGACCAGATCTGCGACCCGGTAGGCGGTGGAATCGCGGGCGAGGCGCGGGTCAAGCGTGCCGGCGTCGACGTCGGTCCCAACGACAAGAGTTCCCGCAGCTTGCGCCGCCATGGAGCCAGCTGAAAATACGGCCAGTGCCAGGCCGACGGCGCTTACAGTCGATAAAAACGTTTTCATTCCCCAACCTTCTTGTTTTGAGTGTCTGTGTTCAGCTCATTTGCCTGCGGCCGGCTCGCTGGAGCCATGCTCGTTTCCGGCAATTTTCGCCTGCCTGAGCTCGCTCAGATAAGGAACGAGCAGGTTTTCGACCGACGCCGGATCGGGCGCATGCCGGTATTCGAAACATGGGATGCCGGGCCGCACCATTTCGGCGATGTGGTCGGCGCCGGTGGCGTAGACGACCGCATCTGAGCCAGCGATGATTTCGCGAATATCGGGTGCCGCCGACCATGTGACCTTGATCTCGGAGACATGCGGCGCATATTCGCGCACGCTTGGCCGCATGACCGCGATGTAGTCCTGAAGCTGGGCGATTGCGGCCACGCGCGAACGCGGGTCGAGCACCGCCAGCGCCTGCCGGGTTTGTCCGGAGGGAAGAAAGCGCAACGCCAGAATATTGGCGTCGGGCACGATCTCTCGCACTTCGGCTTCGCGGTTCAGGAAGGTCAAGACGAGGTCGGCGCTCAGGCAGGCCTGCCGCGTCGCCTCGTCGGCACGCAATCCGTCAAGCGTCAGCAGCGAGATGGTGTCGCCAGAAGCAAAGACCGGGCGGATCTGCTCGATATAGTCGTATCCGGGGCCCTCGAAGATGGCCACGAAGACCACATTGAGACCTGCCTTGGGCTTGCGCAGTTGCGACTGCGCGTTGATCATCGAAACAAGCGTCGTGGTCGGTACGCCGAGACGCTCGGCCTTGCCCAGCAAGACCTCAATGTCGATGCGCAATGCGGCCGCCGGAGCGTTGTCGGCAACGATGTTGTAGGTCTTGTGGGCGACGAAGGCGCCGAGGCCCTGACGCATCTCGATCAGACCGGCGTCGCGCAGTTGTTGATACACATGCGCAACCGTCATCGGCGCTATGCCGAGCTCGGCTGCGAGCTGGCGAACGGACTGCAGCTTCGTGCCGTGCGGAATGTCGCCAAACGACAGCGAGTAGTTGAGCAAGCCGTGCAGCTGCGTCCCGACGGGGACGGGCAGGGACTTGTCGATACTGGACGCGTCGATTGCAAACACGTGTGCTACTCAATTGATACACTCAACGATAACATGAGAGTCGTTTTGCGCAAGACAGCAATTTGCGGCTGTGTACGATTTTTTGACTTTGGGGGAAAAGCGCGCCGTATCGAAATTTCATGGACATTTCCGGCTCGCGGTGGCAACAAATGCGAAGATTAGCCAGATCGAAGACGCAAGAGGTGTACTAATGGAATATGTCAATCTGGGCCGTTCGGGTCTCAAGATTTCGCGGATCGCTCTGGGCTGCATGTCGTTCGGCTCATCAAAATGGGCACCTTGGGTGCTCGATGAGGAAGCGTCGGCCCCTGTTATCACCAAGGCCGTCGAGCACGGCATCAACTTCTTCGACATGGCGGACATGTATTCGAATGGCGCCAGCGAAGAGGTGGTGGCCAAGGTGCTGAAGCCGTTGGTTCCACGCCACAAGCAGGTGCTGGCAACCAAGCTCTACAATCCGATGAGCTCCGATCCCAACGACCGGGGCCTGTCGCGCAAGCATGTGTTCGAGGCTGTCGACGGCAGCCTCAAGCGCCTGGGCACCGACTATATCGACCTCTACCAGCTGCACAGGTTCGATTATGAAACTCCGCTCGAGGAAACGCTCGACGCGCTCAACGACGTGGTGCGGGCCGGCAAGGTTCGTTATCTAGGGGCGTCGTCAATGCATGCCTGGCAATTCATGAAGGCGATTGGCCTGCAGCGCCAGCATGGCTGGGCGCAGTTCGTCTCGATGCAGCCCCACTACAATCTGATCTACCGCGAAGAAGAGCGCGAGATGCTGCCGCTCTGCCGTTCCGAAGGTGTCGGCGTCATTCCGTGGAGCCCGCTGGCGCGCGGCATTTTGGCCGGCCGCCGCAAGGAAGACGAAGCGGCAACCCTGCGTGCCAAGACCGACGGTACGGCCAATGCGCTCTATGATCGGTCGCGCGTTCAAGACGACGCGGTGATCGATGCCGTTCGCAAGGTCGCCGAGCGTCATGGCAAGCCGATGGCGCAGGTCGCCTATGCCTGGGTCGCTTCCAGGCCGGGCATCTCGGCCCCCATCGTTGGCATCTCCAAGCTGCATCAGTTCAACGATGCGCTCGCCGCGCTGGATATCAAGCTGACAGACGCCGATGTTGCCGAGATGGAGGCGCCTTACAGCGCAAAGAACGTCGCCGGCCACGTCTGATCGGCCCGATTAGACGCTCCTGCAATGGCGCCCGACCGTAACTCGGGCGCTCCGAGGCCCGCGTCCAGCGTCGGTGCGTGTCTCGTCGTGTGGCCTTGGTGATTGCTGTCCGCTTGCACCGATAAGCAGGCTCGGGGGTGGCGGCCATGCCTTCGGCGGGCTTGCCACCCCACATCTTGCTAAAATCCGAGCGATTTTATTGGCGGTTTCACAATCATCGTGAAGCATGCTGTGGCTGAGGAGGCGTTAGGAGGATCGAATGCGATCGGACTTCGCCACAGCGCGGCGTCATCTCGAGCAGGCATGCAAATACCTGTCCGGTGACGACGACTTGACGCGCAAACTGCTTGCGGCCTTGAACTTGCTCATTGATGCCACCTTGACCGCCGAACACATGGTGGAGAAGGAGTGCAAGGTTGTGACCTTTCCTGGCACACGACCCCAAAGGTGAACACGCGCACTGCCCATGCGTGCGCCTGATATGGCGGGATAGAGCCAGCGATGGCTCGCCGGCTCCTGCATCGTTTCGCGGTCGTTTCAAAACCCGCCAGCTCGCACGTCCGAACAGCGCCCTCCAGCACCTGAGGTCACGCATGCTCATGCGAGACCTACCGTTGGAGCGTTGAACGCGCGCCTGCGGGTCGACAGGTCGCCGCTAGCCCCGACGCACCGGCCAGGCTTGCCGCGTAGCGGCTCGGTCGCAGAGCTACAGTTCCCAGCCAGACTCAAACCAACCATTAGCCCAGCGAGAACCCGGCTTGACATTGTGACGTTTGAAGTTTGATATATCAAACGTCAGATTTCATATGTTAGCAGTATCGGGACCATTTCGCGCATGACCTTGCATCAGAGTTCAAACCACTCCCTGATCGGACGGCTGGCAGATCCGTCGCTGTTGAGGCAGCAGGCTTATGTCGACGGCCAATGGATCGACGCCGACAGCAAGGCCACGATCACTGTGACCGATCCGGCTACCGGCGCGGCTTTGGGCACCATCCCAGACATGGGTGCGGCAGAGACCACGCGAGCGATCAAGAGTGCCGACCGGGTGCGCAAGGACTGGGCGGCGCTTGCCGCACGCGAACGTTCGGCGATCATGCGCCGCTGGTTCGAACTGATCATCGAAAATGTCGAGGACCTGGCACGGATCATGACTGCGGAGCAGGGCAAGCCGCTCGGCGAAAGCCGTGGCGAAATCCGCTATGCCGCGTCCTTCGTCGAGTGGTTCGCAGAAGAGGCCAAGCGCGTCTATGGCGATATCATTCCAGCCCCCAAGGCGCAGTCGCGCATCATGGTGCTGAAGCAGCCGGTCGGCGTTGTTGCGGCGGTCACGCCATGGAATTTCCCCAGTGCGATGATCACCCGCAAATGTGCGCCGGCCTTGGCAGCAGGTTGCACGGTGGTGGTCAAGCCTTCGGAATTCACGCCGTTTTCCGCATTGGCGCTTGCCGAACTCGCATCGCGTGCGGGAATTCCGGCAGGCGTCCTCAACATCGTCACCGGCAACGCCCAGGCGATCGGCGGCGAGATGACGACAAATCCGATCGTCCGCAAGCTGAGCTTCACCGGCTCGACACGCGTCGGCAAGCTGCTGATGGGGCAGGCGGGAGCGACAGTGAAGAAGGTGTCGATGGAACTCGGCGGCAACGCGCCCTTCATTGTCTTCGCCGATGCCGATCTTGATGTTGCCGTTCACAATGTCATGGCGTCAAAGTTCCGCAACACCGGCCAGACCTGCATCTGCGCCAACCGCATCTATGTCGAGGACGCCGTCCATGACGCCTTTGTCGAGCGCTTCAAAAAGGCGGTCGAGGCGCTGAAGGTCGGCAATGGCTTTGCCGACGACGTCGAGCAGGGCCCGTTGATCAATCCCGCAGCGCTGGTCAAGGTCGAAAGCCATATCGCCGATGCGCTCGCCAAGGGCGGAAAGCTCGTCACCGGCGGCAAGCCGCACAAGCTCGGCGGCACTTTCTTCGAGCCGACGATCCTGACCAATGTCGACGATACCATGCTGTTCACGCAGGAAGAGACCTTCGGTCCGGTGGCTCCGGTGTTCCGCTTCACCGATGAGGATGCGGTCATTGCGGCGGCAAACGCCACTTCAGCGGGGCTCGCTGCCTATGTGTTCACCCGTGATCTCGATCGCATGTGGCGCGTGGCCGAAGCGCTTGAGACAGGCATGGTCGGCGTCAATGAAGGGCTCATCTCGAATGAGGTCGCCCCGTTCGGCGGCATCAAGGAGTCAGGCGTCGGGCGCGAAGGTTCAAAGTACGGAATCGAGGAGTTCCTGAACCTCAAATATATCTGCCTGACACAGAATCCCCGTCAGGCCACCTAGGCTTCTGGCCGGGCGATGGGCGCCCAGCCGCAAGAAATCACCATCATCAAACAATAAGAGAGGGAATGAGATGACGTTTACATGGAGGATGCAAGGCGGTGCCTTGGGCGGTCTTGCCGCAATTGCCATGGCCGGGGTGCTGCTCGCTCCAGTAGAAGCGCAAGCGGGCAAGGTGCTCGACGCCATCAAGCAGAAGGGCAATCTGACCTGCGGCGTCGGCCAGGCCGTTCCAGGCTTCTCGGCACCAGGCGCCAACGGCGAGCTCGCCGGCATCGACATCGATTTTTGCAAGGCGATGGCTGCGGCAATTCTTGGCGACGCCAGCAAGGTTACCTACCGGCAGACGTCTTACTCCGAGCGTTTTGTCCTGCTTGCTTCCGGCGAAATCGACGTTCTCGCCCACGACACGACGACCACGCTCAACCGCGAAGGCGGTCAGAACGCTCGCTTCACCTTCCCCAATTATTTCGACGGCTACACCTTCATGGTGCCCAAGTCGCTGGGCGTCGACAGCCCCGAAAAACTGGCCGATGCCACCGTCTGCATTCTTCAGGGCTCGACCTTCGAGGTGAACACCGAGAATTTCTTCAAGTCGCGCGGCCTCAAATACACCCCGCTTGTGCTTGGCACCTGGGAGCAGCTTGACGCCGCGTTCTTCGGTGGACGCTGCGATGCCTTTGGCGGCAATTATGGCAACCTCGCCGGCTCCCGCGTCGCCCATGGCAGTGTCGACGATTATATCATCTTCCCGAATTTCCTGACGCTTGAGCCTTATGCCCCTTCGGTCTATGGCGACGACCAGGAACTCTTCCTCACCGCCCGTTGGGTGATGTCGGCCCTGATCGAGAGCGAGCGCCTGGAAGTCACCCAGGCCAATGTGAAGGACCTGGTTTCGTCCTCGAAGGATCCGGAAGTCCAGCAATTGCTCGGCGTCAAGCCCGGTAACGGCAAGGATCTCGGCCTCTCGGAGGACTGGGTTGTACAGATCGTTTCAGCGGTCGGAAATTACGGCGAGAGCTTTGAGCGCAATCTTGGCAAGGGTTCGCCGATGAAGCTCGATCGCGGTCTCAACGACCTGTGGACCAAGGGCGGCCTTATGTTTGCGGCGCCGTTGAGATGATCAAAAGGGAACGTCTCCATGGTGTGACGTTTGTTGTGGCAGCCACCGCCGTCGTGGCGTGGCTGTCATACAACTTCTCCGCCAATCTCGCAGCCAAAGGCATTACCATCGACTTCGGCTTCCTGCGCGAGGCGACGTCGTTCCCCATCGGTGAGTCGATAATTTCCTACAGTTCCGGCGATACCTACCTCAGGGCACTTGTCGCCGGACTGCTCAACACCATCAGGCTCGCGCTCGCAAGTATCGTGCTGGCAACCATATTTGGCCTGATCATCGGCCTGGTCGCGCGGATCGGTCACCCGCTGCTGACCCGCTTTGCCAAGGTCTACGTGGAATTCACCCGCAACGTTCCGCTGCTGCTGGTGCTTGTGGTTTGCGCTACCGTCGTGCGTGCCCTGCCTGGGCCGCGACAGGCCTGGAACCCGCTGGATGGGCTGTTCCTTTCCAGCCGTGGTCTCTACGTGCCGCTGCCGGTCTTCGCCGATGGGCTGCTGCTGTTGGTTGCGGCGGTGCTGTTTGTCGTAGCAACCTATTTCGCCTGGCGGCTTTCGCTGCGCTCCAAGAGCGAGACCGGCCTGTTCCCACGTATCGGAAAGCTGGCCCTGGCTGGTTGCGCGGCGGCATTTGTCGGCCTGTGCTTTTGGGCCACCAGCATCGTCACGCTCGACAGGCCAGCGCTTGTCGGTTTCAATTTCCGTGGCGGCTGGAGCGTGACGCCGGAATATCTGGCGATGCTGTTTGGCCTTGCCTTCTACACATCCGGCTTCATCGCCGAGATCGTGCGTGGCAGCTTGGCCGCCTTGCCCAAGGGCCAGTCCGAAGCCGCCGCGTCGCTCGGCCTCGGCGCCTTCCTGACATTGTGGCTGGTGCTGGCGCCGCAGGCGCTGCGGCTGATGCTGCCGCCGCTCGCCAACCAGTATCTCAACCTGATCAAGAACACGACTCTGGCCGTGCTCATCGGCTATCCGGACCTGGTTTCGGTCGGCAACACCGCGCTCAACCAGACCGGTCGCGCCATCGAAACCGTGACCATCTATCTCTTGATCTACCTGTCGCTTTCCCTGGTGACCTCGGTCCTGATCCGCCGGCTGGAAAAGCGCGCGCAACTGGTGAAGCTATGAGTGAAATTGCCATCGCCACCGTCGCGCGCCGACGCCGCCCCACCTTGAAGGCGCGCCTGAGCCCGTACTTCAGGCCCTGGCCACATGCGGTCATCACCGTGCTTGGCGTGCTTCTGCTTGGCTATGGGCTCTTGGGCTTCTTGCGCTGGGCGGTGCTGGACGCGACCTTCGGTACGGCGACACCGGACGAATGCCGCGCGGCAGGTGGTGCCTGCTGGGCGATGCTGACCGAGCGCTACCACATCATCCTGTTCGGCAGCTATCCGGCCGGCGAGTACTGGCGCCCCGCTCTTGCGGTTGCTCTGGTCCTTGCCGTGCTCATTGCCAGCGGCTTCAGGCAATTGTGGAGAACGGCGCTGGTCTACGCCTGGATTGCCGTCCTGGTCACCAGCCTCATCTTGATGGCCGGCGGCATCTTCGGCCTGCAACCTGTATCGACCAGTCGCTGGGGCGGCCTGCCGTTGACCGTCGGCCTGTCGGCCTTCGGCATTGTGCTTGCACTTCCCCTTTCGGTGCTGCTTGCACTGGGTCGACGCTCCAGAAGTGCCCCGGTGAAGCATTTCTGCGATGCTTATGTCGAGGTGGTGCGCGGACTGCCGCTGCTTGCCGTGCTGTTTGTCGCCTCGACAATGCTGCCGCTGCTGCTTCCCGGCGGCAACATGATCGACACTATCCTGCGCGCCCAGATCGCCCTCATCATGTTTCAGGCTGCCTATCTTGCCGAGGCAATCCGCTCAGGCCTCGAGGCAGTCCCAAGGGGACAGACCGAAGCGGCCCAAAGCCTCGGCCTGCACGATGGATTGGTTTCGCGCCTCATCGTCCTGCCGCAGGCGTTCCGCATTGCTTTGCCGGCAATCATCAATACCTTCATCGAATCGATCAAGGACACAACGCTGATCAGCATCATCGGCCTTATCGACGTTCTGGGCGGAGCACGTGGTGCCATAGCCGATGGCACATGGATGGGCTTTTATCGTGAAGCTTATCTGGCTGTCGGTTTCGCCTTCTTCGTGTTCTGCTATATTCTGTCCTTGCATTCGCGCCGGCTTGAGCAGGAATTCTCCAATGAACGCAGGTAATAGGCTTATGTCTTCGGCAGGAACGCCAAATGCTTGATGAACGCAAGCAAGTCTATAAATCGCTCGTTCAGGATACGCTCAACGAGCAGATTTACCGACAGCTCAAGGAAAAGCTCATCACGGGCGAATTCCGCCCCGGTGATCGTCTTGTCTTGCGCAAGCTGTCGGCAACGCTGGGAACAAGCCCGGTGCCGGTACGAGACGCCTTGCAGAAGCTTGAGAGCATCGGTGCGCTCCGGCTGGAGCGGACATTTTATGTTCCCAACCTGACGCCGTCGGAACTGGCCGAAATTCGCGATATTCGCGTCGCACTGGAGGGGCTTTCCGCAGAGCGCGCCGCCGAGCATTCGACGCCTGAATCGATGGTACCACTGACGGCCCATTTCAACGCGCTCGCCAAGGCTGCGAACAACAATGACGCGAGCCATTTTCTCCGCGCCAATGCCCGGTTCCATCTCGAAATCGCCCGGATGAGCAACTCGCCTATCCTCTTCGACATGATCGAGCCGCTGTGGCTGCGCATGGGGCCGTCCGTCAGGATGGCAAAGGCCGAGCCGGGGCGTCTCAAGGAGGCGATCCCGCCACATGAAGCAGCACTGCATGCGATAGCTGCGCATGATGGCGCTACCGCAAGGGCAGCGTTGTTGCAGGACATCATCGGCTGCTTTGGAATACTGGCACATACCGAAGACGAACGCGCATGAGCCACCCGCCCAGCTGAACGCCCACAGGGCGATCCCGCAAAAGCTTTACCACCCGATCGCCCGACAGCACGCCGGGCGACGACCCCGACGTGTGTCCTGCGGCAAGGAGCCGCCGCGACCGAAACAACAGAGGTAATTTTTCATGTCGAGACCGAATTCCACTGCCGCCCGCGACATTGCCCACCAGCTGCACCCCTATACGAATGCGGTTCGCCACGCTGAAACGGGCCCGATCGTCATCGATCGCGGCGAGGGCGTCTATGTCTTCGACGATCAGGGAAATCGCTATCTCGAAGGTCTCGCCGGGCTTTGGAGCGTCGCTGTCGGTTTCGGCGAAAAGCGTCTGGTCGAGGCCGCGACCAAGCAGCTCAACAAGCTGCCCTACTACCACACCTTCGCCCACAAATCGCACATGCCCTCGATCGAGCTGGCCGAGAAGCTTGCCGAGATGGCACCTGAAGGGCTGTCGCACGTCTTCTTCACCAATTCCGGATCGGAAGCCAACGACACCATCGTCAAGCTGGTCTGGTACTACAACAATGCGCTCGGCCGTCCGGCCAAGAAGAAGTTCCTGGCACGCACCCAGGGCTACCATGGCGTCACCGTCGCTGCCGCAAGCCTGACCGGCCTGCCGAACAATCACCGAGATTTCGACCTGCCGGCGATCCCGGTCCGTCATCTGACCTGCCCGCATTTCTATCGCTTTGGCCAGCCGGGCGAGAGCGAGGCACAGTTCGTCGACCGCTTGGCCGCCGAGCTCGAAGCAGTGATCGCGGAAGAAGGTGCGGACACCATCGCCGCCTTCATCGGTGAGCCGCTGATGGCCGCCGGCGGTGTCATTCCCGCTCCTGAGGGTTACTGGCAGAAGGTCCAGGAAATCTGCCGCCGCAACGACATTTTGGTGGTGGCCGATGAAGTGATCACCGGCTTCGGCAGGTTGGGCACGACCTTCGGCTCGGACTATTACGGCATCAAGCCGGACCTGATGACCCTATCCAAGCAGATCACCTCGTCCTACCAGCCGCTGGCGGCCGTCATGATCTCGGACACCATCTACAAGGCGGTGGCCGACAACAGCGGCAAGATCGGCACCTTCGGCCACGGCTATACCGCCACCGGTCATCCTGTCGCCACCGCCGTTGCGTTGGAAAACCTCGCGATCATTGAGGAACGCGGGCTGGTTCAGAATGCCGCCGAGATGGGCCGCATCCTGCAGAAGCGGCTTGGCGCACTCGCCTCGCACCCGCTGGTGGGTGAAGTCCGTGGCGTCGGTCTCATTGCCGGCGTCGAACTGGTGGCGGACAAGGCGACCAAGGCTCGCTTTGCCGAGCCGGGCAAGGTCGGCGCCTATGTCTTCGCCAGGGCTCATCACCACGGCCTGATCGTTCGCAACATCGTGGACACGCTCGCCTTCTGCCCGCCGCTGATCATCACGGAAAGCCAGATCGACGACATGGTGCAGGCGTTCGAACGCACCTTGAACGACGCTGCCGATTGGATCGCTGCCGGACAGCCAGCCTACTGACAGCGGACCGTCGTTCGCGAAAGACTGCTCACTCCGGCGCGCCCATGCCGCGCCGGAGTGAGCCTGGAGAATATCGAGGAGGTTAAATGGCTGCGGAAAATACGGTGAGGGCTGACGATCTCGAGGTTGATCGGGCCAAGATGCACATCTCCGATACCGATGTGGCGATCGACATTGTCGGCATGCACAAATGGTATGGCGAGTTCAATGTCCTCAAGGACATCAACCTGCGCGTCATGCG
>NZ_JBFUIP010000017.1:0-54538 GCF_056401815.1 Aminobacter sp. P4_D5
CCTGAGATGAAGCCAGCTGGGTCGTCGGAGACCATCGCGAAATACATCTTCCAGTTCTTGTAGCGAACCGCTGACGGCTCCTTGCCGGAATAGTACAGGAAAGAGTCGCGTGCGGAAGGCGACTTCCCTTCCAAGAATTCACGCTGATCGATCCCGTCAAGCGTGGTCTTGACGACGTTCGGATACGTGCCGGCCTCGATCTGCTTCTTCAGCCCATCGCCCTTCGGGCCGCCGGCGATGTTCACGAGCGTTGGCACCCAATCAAGCGATGAGAAGATGTCGTTCTTGACCGTGCCGGGYTCGATGTGTCCGGGCCAGCGCACGACCAGCGGGGCACGCATGCCRCCCTCCCAGGTGCTGAGCTTGCCACCCTTGAAGGGGGTAGTGCCGCCATCTGGGAAGGTGATCGTCTCGGCTCCGTTGTCGGTGGTGAAGACGACGATGGTATTGTCSAGTTCKCCCATCTCCTCRAGCTTCTTCAASACGTAGCCGATATTGTCGTCCATCTGCTTCATGCCGGCTTCGTTSATGCCCCAGTCCTTGCCGCCGGKCTCRCCGAYCATGTTCAGATATTTGTCRGGCAACACCGTCGTGATGTGCATGCGCGCCGGRTTGTACCAGACAAAGAACGGCTTCTTGGTCTTTTCCGGATCGTTCCTGTCGAGGAAGTCRATGACTTTRCCTGAAATCTCCTCGTCAATCGTCTTGGAGCGCTCAAGCGTCAGTGGCCCCTSATCCTTGCATGTCTGGTTGGCCGGCGACCCGTCGGAGGATGTGCAGGCGAGCATCGGACGCGGCGGCGTCAGGCAGGTCGTGGTCTTCGGGTCCACAGCCGCCGGGTTTTCCGTTAAGCCAGGGATCGGCGTGTTCTTACAAGGTGGCGCGATGCCCTGCTCGGTTGGGGTCTTGTTGATATCTGGGAAGCTCACCCCCTGCATGGCGTCGAGGTGATAGAGATAGCCCCAAAATTCCTGGAACCCGTGTGCCGTCGGCAGGGATTCGGTGGTATCTCCAAGATGGTTCTTGCCGAACTCGCCTGTCGAGTAGCCGAGATCATTCAGGAACCTGGCGAGGTGAGGCGTGCCGGCGCGCAGGAAGGACGGACTTCCGGGAATTTCCGGAAGGACCATGCCAACACGCACCGGCTGCATGCCGGTGATGAAGGCGGTACGCCCAGCCGTGCAACTCTGCTCGGCATAGTAGGTCATGAATTTCGCACCTTCGTTGCCGATGCGATCGATGTTGGGTGTTTCGCCTACCATCAGGCCCTGATGGTAGATGCTCGGCTGCATCCAGCCGATGTCGTCGCCCATGATGAACAGGATGTTGGGCTTGGTTTGCTCCTGCGCCTGGACCATCGAGGTGGTGCTTAGAAGAGCGGCGGCAATGGCCGTTGCCGCTGCAACACAGGTTGCTGCTGCTTTCATATCACATGTCTTCCTCTGTTAGCGGCAGCCTCGGCCAGTACAGCTCAGGCTGGCTAAGAACGACCTAAAGGTTCGGTGAAATGTTCCCCCCGACACGCGAATGCGGGTCGGCCAGTAAAAGGCTCCATTCCCCTGCATGCAGTCTTGATCGTGGATCGTGATGATACGGTGAGAGAGTGCAACCTATATGACGTAACGTCAACTTATTTCGCGGCGCTCGATCGCCTTTGAGGAATGGTCGCTTGCCTGCCGAATTGCACACCGACAAAACAGGGGTGCCAGTCTAACTGATTGGAAGGTGGACCTCCGTCGGCCGCGCGATCCCAGCTATCGGCGGAAAGCAGCGCTCGGAACTATGGGAGGCGCTGGACTATCTGCGGGATGTCAAGTTCGCGGTCTCGATCGGTGCCGGCAACAAAGGTGCTTTGCCGGTGCAGCCGGTCCTGCGCGTCATGGCCAAGCATCTTCGCGGTGAGGACAAGTTGCGACATGCAACGGTGTCCGAGATACTTATGCCTTGAGGTGACCTGCCACAGATTCGACAGGCCGCTTTAGCTGCACACCGATATTCGAGAGAGCCCGATTTTGTCACAAGCACGCGAGTACAAAAACGTCCCACTTGGCTTTAGAGTGCGTCCGTCCTTGAAGAAAGCACTCGAAAAAGCAGCCAAGGATGACCACCGGTCCACTTCAGCCATGGCAGAAATAATCCTGGCCGCATGGCTCCGGGACAAAGGCTACTTGGCCCGGGAAAACATGAAGTAACCTGGCAACATTCGGTTTAATACCACACAAACCCTGTCCACGTTGACGGACCTGAGCGCAGAAACGGCCTGCCATGCAAGGTTCGACAGGCCGTTCCGGCACAACTCTGGTTGCATCATCTTCGCTGTGCGCCGATAGGGAACTTAAAGGCCTGCCAGCCGCCAGCCGACAGGCCCCATTTTGAAGCGTGTCAGAGGGGATCAAAGAACACGCTTCGCGGACTTCGAAGACCCACGCTTGCGGTGACGGGTCTCCTCGATGAGCGCAGCTGAAAGGTTAAGACTGCGCCCATTCGTCTCCGCTCGATCAAACGAGGTGCACCCGGATCGGGTTCCCCTAAAAGCAGAAAAAGCCCCGCCACCTTTCGGCAGCGGGGCAAAGGATCAAGGCGTGATGGCACTTTATCATATTCCCGAAGTCGGGAGAATGGTCAGGGCGGCGGGCGACCCGTCAGCCAGGTATAGACCCCGAGCAGCCATCCGGCGCTCCCAACGACACCTAAGCCGATCTTGAGAAGGTAACGCCCAGCGGTGCCGGCACCCTGTGCCTGCGTTCGCAGGTTAACCACGTCGTCGGTCACGGCCTGCATGCTGGTCTGGCTGTGCTTCACCGCGATCACGTCAGCCTCAACCCTTGTGAGCCGGTGGCCGAACTCGTCAAGCCGGCGATGAACACCCGCCCGGCTTTCGTCGGCACGGTCCATGCGATCAAGGATCGCCTCAAGCTGACCTTCCATTCGCCCCAACATCATGTCTATGCTGCGCTCRCTCACTTGCGGCTTTCCTTCCCRTGSCGAGCGCAYTCGCTCTTGGTCCAYACGCCGCCGGCGCAAAGACCCGCCGCCGTCTCGTYGATGCCCGCCTGGTCGGCWGGCGTCTTGCCCTGTGCGCCGATCAGCGAGGTACTGATCACAGCGCGCAGCCCGTTAGTGCTGGCAGGTGCCGGTTTCGAAGTCGAACAGCCCACCGCCAGCAGCGCAGCGGCGAAGCTCAGCGCGCCATTTCTCAGCTGCGTTGCCCGCATCGTCATTCTCCTTGGTGATCTGTGCGGCAAAGCGCGCTTGTTCGACTGAGCGGCCATAGCGATAGGCCGCCGTGTGGCTCCAGATGAGGCCGCCCAAGACGATGGCGGCGGCGGCGGCGATCAGAGCCGCCCTCATTCCCCGAACTCCGCCTTCAGCCCCTTCACCGCCTTGAACAGATCGTTCCTGCGCTTGATGCCGTAGATGGCAAAGGCGACGATGACGGCGACGATAGCGAGCTGCACGCGCCAGTCGAGATTACCGAAAGCTGCCAGCGGCGCACCGATGGCAGTCAGCAGCCAGGTCCAGAAGGTTTTGCTCTTGGTCGTCGGTGTTTCGAGCTCGCCCGGATCGGCCACGACGGGCTTTTCAATGATGACCGGCTCGGCTGGGGTGGTGGCCTGCGCTCCATTTCCTGCCGCCTTCACCCGGTTGAGCATCGCCTCGACCCTTGCAGGCGTAGTGCCGACCTTGTTGATGCCGTCGCCCAGGTAGTAGCTATCGCCGCGCTTGAGTTGGCGATGAGCGCCCTTGCAGGCTGCAAGAACGGGGAAACTAGCCCATTCCATAGCCACCCGCTTGCCGAACTCGGTGCGATCGATCTTGCCGGCCATGAACGCTTCATAGCCGCGGCGCTTCAGCAGGTGATAGCCAAGCCGGTCCTGGAAGTCGGCGTTGAATATCTGGGTGCCGCTCAGGTGCAGTTCCTTCGACAGGTCGATCAGCGTCGCCCGCATGAACTGCGAAGCACCGGCGGCCGAAGACGCCTTGTCGGAACCGAACTTCTTGGCCCAAGCCTTTGTCGCCCACGTCTTCTGAGCGTCGATCAGGTCGCCAAGCGTCATCTTGGTGATGGGCTTGGAAAGGCCGCTTTGGCGATTGCCGAAGATCGTTTCGTAGCACTCAGGCGGGGCCTTGCCGGCGTCTGTTCGATAAATGAAGTCGAGCAGAAGCGCCGCTCCGGTGGGAACGGTCTTGTCCATGGGATTTCCTTCAGCTTGGGAGTAGAATTGGCAGGCGTGGGAGGCGCGGTGCGCTATGCGACCGGTCTCACCTATGAATTGGCAGGACTGGTTCTACTGGGGAGTCGTCGCAGCGGCGATCGCTCTCATAGTGTGGCTCATGCTCCCATGAGTAAGCGTCATACCGCGGGGGATTTCAGGTGGCAGACGACTTCGAGAAGATCGCCAAGCTAATCGAAACGGCGGGGCACCCCTTCCCTGTCGCAGAAGCCAGGCAGCTCGTTCTGCGCGCGACCGCCCGAACCCCTGCGAGCGCTGAGTTGGCCGCTGCCATCAAAAGATTAAATGCGACCCTTGCCGCTCTTGCCGAGGTGATCGAGGAGGTCGGCGACGGCCCTAACTACTGTCGGCACGACGCGCTTGCCGATCTTTGGGCGGTGGGGCGGTTGTGTGGGAAGGTTCGCTGAACAAATTAGGTATTGGTTAGCCAGTCGGCCTTGATGTCGATAGCGTCCAGCGCAGCCTTATCAACGGCTGCTACAATCTCGGCCGCCAAAGCTTCCTCGCGGGCGAAGCACTCCTGGACGTGGAAGAAAACAGCGTCACCTATTGTGATCATCGTCGCGGCATCGAGCGYCACCCACCCACCGAGGCCCTTGAATTTGATGATCGTAGTGGGGTGGCGGATGGCTCCTATATAGGCGTTGCCGATAAGGCCCTGACTATCGCGGTCAGTCGCGATGGGGGAACCGCCGACGATGATGCCACCTGTCTCGACCTGCCAACGCTTTGCCGCCAGCGCTGCTAGTTTGGCCACCTTCAGATCTTCGAGCGTGGGTGAAGGGAGGGGAGCAATCGGAATACCTTGCTCATGGATCGCCCAACGATGCCTATTGGACATGTCGTCCGGAACGAACATAGTAATGCCGTCGAAGTCGGCTTGAATTGAACCTTCAACAAGTCGTTTTGCGTTTTCAACAATCATCACTAAAGCTCCGCGTCCACCGTCACTCCTGCCAAATAATATCCGTAAGCCGAAGTACCAGCTGCTGTTACTTGAAAATCTACGCCCATATGGTCTATGTTAATCAACGCCGTTCCGGCTGCGTTCATTATGCTTGTAGCATAATTAGTAATTATTATAGCTGGCACTGCGCGTTTCCGCACTTGGAAAACAGTACCCGACACATAAACACTGCCTGCCTGTGTGCTTCCAGTCCAGAACAGTGCGTTATTGTGGGAGATTTCATAGTAACGCTGGCACAACGCCCATTCTTGTTCAATGTGACGAGGTGTAAACGGATCGGCGGCATCTGCGGCTGCGTCACCCTCAACGACATACCACCGCTGGTCGAGCGTGCTGTTTTGCGCCGCCGCTCCCTCGGTCCAGTAGAATACGATGATGTTGTTCGCCGTCGCGCCAACGGTAGTCTTCAGGGACCAAGGGCTGATGGCCCCGGCAGCAGGGGTAATCGTTCCGACCTGCCTCACGGTCATGTTGGCCGACTTGAAGAAATTGCCTGCTGTGAAGTTGGCGCTTGTCCAGTCGTTCACAACGTCGGACACAACAACATCTGCCGCTCCGGTCCATTCCAGTATCGCGAACCTGATCGGCGCCGCATTCGAACTGCGAAGCTTGCCGCCGAGCGTGACCTCTTGGCCGCGCAGCCCGTATGTCACCGATGCTTCGAAAATCTGAGCGTAGCCAAATCGCTGAGCTGCCGCTTGCGTCTGCGTGAGGCGCGTCATTGAAGCAATTCCGGCAGCCGGCGCAGTGAGCGTCGAAACGCCAATGGCAGCGGTTTGCGTTAGCGCATAATGCCGATCGTGGGCATAAACATCATCTGCTGCGGTAGTTGCGACACGTTGGTTTACAGACCCGTCACCATTGATGATTTTGTTACGGAAATCCGACGCTGGAGTCGGGCTAGCCCACTCAGGAGCAGTCAACGCCGTGTTCTGGCGCAGCACCTGACCCGCCGCACCTTTCGGCAAACGCGTCCAGCCAGACGCCCCGCGATAGAGCAGATCGCCTTCGGCTGGCGATCCGACCATGCCTTTGAGCAGCTTCCCAGTAGGGCCGTCGAACAGTGCTAATTGGCCATCTACCGACGAAACCGGCCCGACCATGTCGCCAGTACCGGTGCCGTCCTGGCCCTTCAYGGCCATCAGTTCCCAGAACGCATTGACCGTGGCTGGCAAGGCCGGCGGCGTTGCCGGTGGTCGTCTGCAGCGCCACCCAGCTTGACCCACCGTCCCGCACGACGTCGTTGGCCAAGTAGGCAGTCGCGCCGCTATAGGTGCCCCGGAACCTGAAGCTGTCGCCCTTGGCCGCCGTGACCTTCCAAACGGTTTGCCAATTGGCGCCGACGCCAGGCTCTGTTGCCGCGCCCGAGGTGTGTGCGACAAAGCAGCGGTAGGACGTGCCGTTGCGTGTCAGGCCGTCGTTGTATTCAAAGACGGTGGCCAGCGACCAACCTGCTTCGATCCACCGCAGCACGCCTGCAGGACCTTCAGGGCCGGTGAGACCAAACGGCCCGTCCCACCCACTTGCCGTGCGCCTGTAGATGTCGAGGCCGTAGCCGATCTCGACGCGCAGCCAGAGGTAGCCAGCAGCCGGGACCGGCGACAAAGCGTTGCGCTCGGCTAGCGTCCCCGCGCCGTCGGGATGGATGCCAGCAAGCGAAAGCTTGGTGAGGATCTGGGCCAGCCGGTCATTGATCCATACCGCGCGAACGGCCTCTGAGGTCTCGCGCGCAATGGCATAACCGCCACTAGCAGCGGCGCCCGGCCACCCGTAAGCAAGCGTCAGCGACGTGTCGCTCTCCACGCTGGCGATAGGCACCGCATACCCAGCGAAGCTGAACATGCCGCCCGTGACCAGCGCGACGTCCCAAGCCGTGTCTGTGCCCGTCACAATAGGCGAGCCGTTCGACACGGAAGCCGTGCCGGTCGAATAAACCGAAGATGTCATGATTTGCCCTTTGGAGGCTGAAGGGGGATTACAGGCTGTTGGGGATCGCGAAGATGTAGTAGCGAATGCCCGCCATCGCCGGCTGGTAGATGTCGTTGATCGTTGGCTGCGTCACGCCTGACGTGAGCGTCAAGTAGAACGGGTTGCCTCTCGCGTGGAAGAACTCGGCCGACCCGGTGTTGATGCGACAGGTTGTCGAGATACCCGACACCATGCCGTTGCGCTGAGCAGCAGCGGTTCCGCCGACCCCGTAGACCCGCAGGACGCGGTTTATCGGTTGCGATACTGACCCGTCGTCAAATGTGACTGTGTATTTGACGAACGGCCGCCAGGTGCCGTCGTTGGCGAACCACACGGTTTTCTTTTGCGTCCCTAGCCCCGTTTCGCCTGCCTCGTTGAAATCACCCGCGCCCAACCAGCCCTCCGCAACGAGCGGAAGATACGGCAGTCGGGTGTCGAGGATGATGTCGTTAAGATTGGGCGCGACATCCGATGAGCCCGGCACCTTCAATTGAATGAACGGCACGCCCGCCTCGACGCCCTCTTGCAGAACCTTGGATCCGCCGGTGGTGTTGGGCGAATTGTCGTCGGCAAGGATCATGTAGCGAACGTAGAAAGATCGATCGCCGACGTTGTGGATTCGAACACCGTCCGCTTCGACGTTGTACTTCATCTCAAGCCGTTGCTCTCGCGGCGCAAGATACGCCAACGGGGGCGGATGCATCAGCGGCTGGCCGGATTCGCTGATGATGAAATCCATGTAGGTGCTGCGCGTCGTCGGGCGTTTCGTGAACACCTTGACAATCCAGGTTCCCCAGCCAATTTTTTCCAAACAAATCAACAATGCCCGAGTGGCCTCTGCCCGCAGCGGCGATCGCCTCCGGCGGTCTGGATGTAGTTCATCCCTCGCCCGTGGGCTCGAACAGTGCGCAGCAGGGAAGCGCAATTGGGCCTCGGCGTACTCACCGGAACGGAGCCGCCGCACAAATCGCACATGCGCACGAGCGTTTTCGACCAGATCGCCGAGGCGGTACAGCGTGGGCATCAGACGGGCTGCCCACGCCAGGCCGTGAAAGGAATGGCACCGGGCAAGCCGTCAGTTGATCGTGCACGCTGGCAAGATCGTCGTCTCGGCCACTGGGCCTATTTCTTCTTCGCGACCACGCGCTTTTTCTTGGGCTCGACGGGTTTCAGGGCTTCCGCCGCCCGGTCAGCCTCGTCCTTGGCTAGCCGCAATTCTCGCAACCTTGCAGTCTTTGCTGCCCGGGCCTTGGCCTCGGATTGATAATCAGCCATGGCGCTGTTGCGCTCCGCTGTTTTCTTCTGCGCCTCATTTGAGCGAGACTGAGCTTTCTCCAGAAAATTTTCCATACCAAGATCCACTATTTGAAATCCTCATCGCATCGCGGAAATAAGATTCCACTGAATGTTAAATAAGGATTCTCTGCCCAGAATTCAATTTTCCCGCGTATTGTCGTTTGATCGGGCTTTTCAACGTGCGCGCACTCACCCTAATTTTGAATGAGTTTATACGATGCGGGAGAATTATTTCTCGCCTATCGCCCACAGGGCGCTCCGAAGCGAAAACGGAGGAGGACCCCCGCTATGCTCGTCTTCGCCGGGCGCCTGGTTGAGGCCACCGGTCGAGAATGGCGAGCCGGCCGAAACCAGCCCGCCATCATTTTGCTAGCGCGAGCGCAGCAGGTCCGGGATCCTGACCAGGATGATCTCGGCGAGCATCACGGTCACCGCACCGACGACGATCGAATGGCCCAGCATTTCGGCCAGGATCTGCGGCAGGCCGCCCGACAGCGCGCCCGAAAGGGCGGGAATGCCAAGGCCGGCCATCAGCCCCAGCGGCGCGACCATGTTCTTCACCGGCGAGCCACGGTCCTGACCCGCCATCTGGATGCCGGTCATGACGACTGTGGCTGCTGCGGGCAGGAAGAGGCCGCCAACGACGGCCGCGGGCGTCGCCACCAAAACAGCGGCGACCTTGGGCAGGAATGCCAGCGCGATGAAGATGATGCCGGTGACGCGCACCACATGCCGGCTGGCGACCCCCGTCAGCCGGATGACACCCAGGTTCTGGGCATAGGCGGTGGTGCCGAAGCCGCCGATGAGGGCGGCCAGCATCGACCCGCCTGCCTCGCCGGCGATTCCTGCATTGACGCGCTTGTCCGTCAATTCGACGCCGGTCAGCTTGGCGGTCGCCTCATACATGCCCATGGCCTCGACAACGGCGACGACAAAAACGATGCACATGGTGATGGTGATCGCGGGATCGAAGGTCAGTGGCCCGTATGGCAACAGCTTGGGGAATGCGATCCACGGCGCCTGGGCCACACCGGAGAAGTCGAGCATGCCCAGGCACAGCGCCAGGATGTCGCCGACGATCAGCGCGATCAGGAAGCCGAACATGCGGCAGGTGCCACCAAGCGCAGCACTGACCAGCACGACCGCCGTGGTGACGCAGGCAAGCAGCAGGCTAGGACCGGTGGCAAAACTAGGTGAGCCGATGCCACCGAAGAACTCCATGAAGGTGAAGCCGGCGAGTGCAATGCCGACGAGGGTGATGATCGTGCCCGAGACCGCTGGTGACAGCAGGCGGCGGAGCCGGGCAAACTGGCCGCAGATCGAAGCGAGGAAAACCAGCCCCGCGCCGATGATCAGGCCGAGACTTGCCGCCGAGATCGTGCCTGCCTTGTAGTAACCGATCGCCAGCGGCGAAAATGCCGAGGACGGCCCCTGCACCACCGGCAAACGCACCAGCTTGGTGCTTTGCACGACGGTGACGATGCCCGCGGCCAGGAAGGTCGCGGTCACCAGGTTTGTCGCCAGGGCRGCGGAAAAGCCCGCCACCGAGGCGATGAAGATGGGGTCGAGCCAGGCGTTCGAGACGAGCGCCTGCTGAAGCCCCAGAGCGATGCGACGCTTGGCGGGGATGATCTCCTCGACATCCCCGACCGCGTTGTCGACCAGTCGATGTTCCTGTTCGCCCAGATGGGCATCTATGTATCCAGCCATGGTTTGAACTACCTCCTCCCAGAAGCATGAGCCGCGCTTTGCGGCGTTCGGTGATTTGTGTGGGTCGTCAGGCTTCGAGGCACTGCATGCGTCTGGAGTACCTGGAATGCTCGCGAAGCACGTCGGAAAGCTCGGGCATGACCGGCTGAGCGTTCTCGACCAGGATCTTTCCGTTGACGATGGTGGTGCCGGCAGTCGCCGGACCGCAGCGAAGCCAGGCTTCGACCGGGTCGGTGTGGGCGCCGGCAAGGGCGACGTCGGACATGTGCCAGACGACCAGATCGGCGCAGGCGCCAGGCCTGAGATGGCCGATCTCGTCTTCCCAGCCGAGGCAGGCTGCGCCGCCGCGCGTGGCAAGATCGAGCGCGTCGCGCGCCGACATCGAGTTCGGTCCGTTGCGATAGCGGCCGAGCAGCAGCGCCGTCCTCGCCTCCAGCCACATCGAGGCGTGGTCGGTCGAGGCCGAGCCGTCGCAGCCGAGGCCGACGCGCATGCCACGCTTTCGCAGGGCCATGACGTCAGCCGAGCCGCCGCCAATCAGCATGTTGGAGCAAGGACACTGCGTCGCGCAGACCCCGGCATGGGCAAGGCGGCCGATCTCGGCGTCGCTGGGATAGATGAAATGCGCAACCCAGGAACGCTTGCTTGCCCAGCCGACACGCTCGAAATATTCGGTCGGCGTGCAGCCATAGACCTCGGCGCAGTATTTGTCCTCCTGGGGGTCCTCGGCGAGATGAGTGTGGAGCCTGAGATCGTATTTGTCGGCGAGGCGCGCTGATTCCGACATGATGCGTTCGGTCACCGAAAACAGCGAACACGGCGCCAGCGCCAGACGCTTCATCGAACCGGGCGACGCATCGTGGAACTTTTCGACAAGGCGGATGCTGTCGTCGAGGATGTCGTCCTCGCGCTGGACGACCGAGGCGGGCGGCAGGCCGCCGTTTTCGACGGAGCGGGTCATCGAACCGCGCGTGGCGTAGAAGCGGAAACCGATGTCGGTGCCGGCACGGAACTGGGCGTCGATCAGCTTGGGCTTGGGATGGACATACATGTGGTCCATCGAGGTGGTACAGCCGCCCATCAGAAGTTCGGTCATGGCGATGTAGGTGGAAAGATAGACCGATTCTTCGGTGAGCCCGGCCCACAGCGGGTAGAGCCCGGTCAGCCACTCAAACAGCGAACCGTTGGTCACCGGCGCATAAGAGCGCGTCAGGTTCTGATACATGTGGTGGTGGGCGTTGATCAGCCCGGGCGTCACCAGCCGGCCACGTGCCGATATGGTCTTTTGGGCGACAGGCTCGTCACCGGCCTTGCCCACCGAATGAATTCTCTTGTCTTTGACGGCCACCCAGCCGTTGGCGATTTCCCAGCCGCGATCGACATAAACATGTGCGTCRCGAACGAGCAGGTCTACGGACATGCAATTACTCCAGGTCGGTTCTCATTCAACTCGACGAAACTGCGGTTGAGCTTCGTCGCGCTATGAGCCCTGTCCCTGGAATTGCGAGTTCCGGATCGTCATCGACTGGTAGGTTGAGCGGGCTTGCTCTGATCATGCTCTTGGGAAAAGCGGCTTGAACCACCGGGTCTCCCGCCCTGAGCGAACGCTCGCGCTTTCGCATCATCAGGCAGTGCCGATGCAATCGCACATTTGCCCGCCTGTCAAATTATTTTCATATGAGAGGATTGAGAGGGGCGCATTCGCGAAGTTTGAGCGCTCAAGAGGTTCCAGAGCGCGTCTTGAGAATCGCCGAAAAACGCGGGTCGAAAGCACGGCTGATCGGCTCGGCGGCGGCACCGAGGGCGATCGRCCATGGATCGGTGATGCCGAGTTGCAGGCGCGGCAAGGCGCGATCCGGACGGGCGGCGATCGATGGCAGCAGCGGGTGCATGGCCTGCAGAAGGAGGCGGGCCAACGCCTCGGGCGCACCGCTGGTCAGGATCACGGTCTGCGGGTCGAAGACGGTTTCGATGAGATGCACGCTCCAGCGCAGATCCTGGGCGGCAGCCTTCACCCAGGCAAGCAGTGCCGGGTCTTTTGCCAGGGCCAGCGCGCTGACATGCTCGTAAAGACCTAGATCCGACGGATCGAGATCCAGATATTGGTAGAGCGAGGCTAGCGAGGCCCGGTGTTCGAGAACCGTTCCATCGGTTGCGCGCGGCGACAGCAGCGCCATGCCAATCTCGCCGGCATTGCCGTTACCGCCGCGATAGAGTTCACCGTTGAGGATGAGGCCGGCACCGATCCCATAGCCGACATAAAGGCATACAGCGTGATCGAGGCCGTTGGCAGCACCCACCATGCGTTCGGCGGTGGCGCAGGCAGCCGCATCGTTTTGCAGGCCGACATCGAGCCCAGTGCCAACGGCAAGTGTTTCGAGCAGCGGAAATTTCTGCCAGGCCGGCATCATCCACTTGTTGTCGGCGAATTCCTCCAGTCCGAAAGGACCGGGCATGGCGACACCAAGACCGACAAGCCGCTTTTCGGACTGCTCCGAAATCAGCACCAGCTCTGCTCTGATACCTTCGATCAGACCAAGGATGACCTTGACGCCGCCTATGGGATCGTCGGGCGGCAGATTTGCCTGGGCGCGCGACAAAACGGTTCCGACCAGATCGACGGCAATCGCGCGCGTCAGATGACGGTCGATCTGCAAGCCGATGGCGAAAGCGCCTTCTGGAACGAGCATGTAGGGCGTGGACGGCTGGCCCCTGCCCTTTCGCACCGCTTCAAGCGACACGACGAACCCATCGCGCTCAAGCTCGTCGATAATGTTGGAAACCGCTTGCTTGGTGAGCTGGGTCGCCCGCGCCAGGTCGGCGCGAGAAAGCGCCCCATTGAGGCGCAATGCGTCGATCATGACACGGCGATTGTGGGCGCTCGTGCCTTCTTGATTGGTGCCGCTGGTGGCTCGGATCGGGCGAATATCGTTCACCGCTTTTTCCCCTCTTGACTCCAATAGATAATTGCAGAAGTAATAAGTCAAGTCAGTTGACTTAATAAGGAGCCGTGAGAGTTCCGGGGAAACAATGACGGCTGGAGCCGTTGCGCTTTAAGACCAGGACGCCGCTTGTGGAAGAACGCCGAGACCTTCGTGCGAGGCTTTTTTCAAGCGAGATGGCGGCGCGTGACGCCGGCATAACAATTTTGCCAACGTTAGAAAATGGAGGATGAAATGTTGAAATCGTTTAGCCGAACACTGCTCGGTGCGGCTCTCATTGGCGGCGCCTTTGTGCCCCACGCTCTTGCCGAGACCTCGATCAATGCGCTGTTCATGGCGCAGGCCGCCTATAGCGAGGCCGATGTGCGGGCGATGGCCGAGGCCTTCACCAAGGCCAATCCCGACATCAAGGTAAATCTCGAATTCGTCCCCTACGAGGGCCTACACGACAAGACCGTGCTCGCGCAGGGCTCGGGCGGCGGCTACGACGTGGTGCTGTTCGACGTCATCTGGCCGGCCGAATATGCCTCCAACAAGGTGCTGGTCGACGTCTCCTCGCGCATCACCGACGACATGAAAAAGGGCGTTCTTCCCGGCGCCTGGACCACCGTCAACTATGACAGCAAGTCCTACGGCATGCCGTGGATTCTCGATACCAAATACCTGTTCTACAACAAGGAAATCCTCGAGAAGGCCGGCATCAAGAACCCGCCCAAGACCTGGGAAGRGCTGGCTGAACAGGCCAAGATCATCAAGGACAAGGGCCTTTTGGCAACGCCGATTTCGTGGAGCTGGTCGCAGGCCGAAGCCGCTATCTGCGATTACACGACCCTGGTCAGCGCCTATGGCGGTGATTTTCTGAAAGACGGCAAGCCGGCCTTCCAAAGCGGCGGCGGGCTCGATGCGCTGAACTACATGGTGACGAGCTACACATCCGGGCTGACCAACCCGAACTCCAAGGAGTTCCTTGAGGAAGACGTGCGCAAGGTCTTCCAGAACGGCGAAGCCGCCTTCGCGCTCAACTGGACCTACATGTACAACATGGCCAACGACCCCAAGGACAGCAAGGTCGCGGGCAAGGTCGGCGTCGTGCCCGCTCCCGGCGTTGCTGGCAAGAGCGAGGTTTCTGCCGTCAACGGTTCGATGGGCCTCGGCATCACCACGGCCAGCAAGCATCCTGACGAAGCATGGAAGTTCATCACCTTCATGACCTCGCAGGCGACGCAGAACCAGTATGCCAAGCTCAGCCTGCCGATCTGGGCCTCGTCCTACGAAGACCCGGCCGTCACCAAGGGCCAGGAAGAGCTGATCGCCGCAGCAAAACTCAGCCTGGCAGCGATGTATCCGCGCCCGACCACGCCGAAGTACCAGGAGCTGTCGACGGCGCTCCAGCAGGCCATCCAGGAATCGCTGCTCGGTCAGGCCAAGCCTGAAGACGCTTTGAAGAGCGCTGCCGAAAACAGCGGTCTCTGAGGCTCTGACTGTCCCAACTTTCCGGGCGGCTTCGGCCGCCCGGCCCTTTCGGTTCCAGTAAAAAGAGTCGCCTCATGTCGGGCTCATGGATGACGACCCGCGCATGGCTGCTTATGCTGCCTTTGCTCGTGGTCATGATATCAGTCATCGGCTGGCCTCTCGTCGATACCGTGCGGCTTTCCTTCACCGACGCCAAGCTTGTCGGCACCGAGGGCAATTTCGTCGGTTTCGACAACTACGCCAAGATGCTCTCGGGCTCGAATTTCCAGCGCACGCTGGTGACCACGACCTGGTTCGCGGTCATCTCCGTTGCAGCCGAGATGATGCTTGGTGTTCTTGCAGCTCTTTTGCTCAATCAGCAGTTTCGCGGACGCGCATTGCTGCGCGCCTTGATGATCCTGCCCTGGGCTTTGCCGACAGTGGTCAACGCAACGCTGTGGCGGCTGATCTACAATCCCGAATATGGTGCGCTGAATGCCGCGCTGACGCAGATCGGTGTGCTCGACGCCTACCGTTCCTGGCTCGGCGAACCCAATACGGCGCTCGCGGCCCTGATTGTGGCCGATTGCTGGAAGAATTTCCCGCTTGTGGCACTCATCGCGCTCGCCGCACTCCAGGCCGTTCCACGCGACATCACGGCGGCATCGCTTGTCGACGGCGCCGGCGCCTTCTCACGCTTCCGCTTTGTCATCCTGCCTTATCTCCTCGGACCATTGATGGTGGCACTGGTGCTGCGTACCATCGAAGCGTTCAAGGTCTTCGACATCATCTGGGTGATGACCCGCGGCGGCCCGGCAAACTCGACGCGAACGCTGTCGATCCTTGTCTACCAGGAGGCGTTCTCGTTTCAGCGCGCCGGCTCCGGCGCGTCGCTGGCGCTGATCGTCACCTTGCTGGTGACGGTGCTGGCCGTCGCCTATGCCGCCTTGGTCAGGAAAGCTGCGGGGAGTACCAGCTGATGGAACGCAAGAGCCCGCTTTTCACCATTTTCATCTACGCCTCGGCACTTCTGCTGGCCGCGGTGATCCTGGCGCCCGTACTTTGGATGTTCATCATGAGCATCTCACCGGCGGCGGATCTTTCGGCCAAACCCTTGCGCTGGTGGCCGCAGGAGGTCGACTTCTCGCGCTACCGCATGCTTTTGTCGACCGTGGAAAACAGCGCAGGTGCGGCCTTTGTCGCCTCGCTCTACAACAGCATCAGGATTGCCGGCATGGCGACGATCGCCGCAATCGCGCTGGCTATCCCGGCCGGCTGGGCGGTGTCGCGCACACCGACTGTGGGCTGGTCGCTGTCGATGGTCATCGCCACCTACATGCTGCCGCCGGTGGCGCTCGCCGTGCCGCTCTACATGGGCTTGTCCTATCTCGGCCTGCTCAACAACATCTTCGGGCTGGCGCTTGTGTATCTGACCATCCTGGCCCCGTTCACGACCTGGCTGATGAAGTCGGGCTTCGATTCGATCCCGCGCGAAATCGAAGCAGCGGCAATGATCGACGGCGCCAGCCTGTTCCAGACCTTGCGCATCATCACCTTGCCGCTCGCCGCACCGGTGGTGGCGACCTCGGCCCTGTTTGCATTGCTGCTCGCCTGGGACGAGTTCTTCTATGCGCTGCTGTTCACCTCCGACCTGCGCGCCAAGACGCTGACGGTTGCCATTGCCGACCTCGCGGGCGGCCGTGTCTCCGACTATGGCCTGATCGCTACGGCCGGCGTTCTGGCAGCGCTGCCGCCGGTGCTGATCGGTCTCGTCATGCAGCGCGCCCTCATCTCGGGCCTGACCAGCGGCGGCGTGAAAGGATGACCATGACCACACAGAAGCTAAGGCCTTCCGGACTCGTTGCGATCGACCGCGAAATGGCACGCCAGCATGGCGATGCATTTGCCTCGTTCGCCGAAAATTCCGAGATGGCCGCCAAAGTGGCTGTTTCGTTCGCAACGACCGGCCAACTGCTGCTGCTCGGCATGGGCGGCTCGCATGCTGTCGGCCGCGCCGTCGAGCCACTTTATCGTGCACTCGGCATCGATGCCATCGCCCTGCCTCTGTCCGAGCAACTCGGTCAGCCGCTTGTGCTCGATGGCCGCACAGTGCTGATGACGTCGCAATCGGGCGAAAGTGCCGAGGTCGTGCGCTGGTTCGCGGAAACGGGTGGCAACGCCGAAACCTTTGGGTTGACGCTCGAAGCCGGCTCGTTTTTGGCCCGCACGGCGCCATCGCTGGTCGGCGTAGGCGGCACCGAGCTTGCCTTCGCCGCAACCCGCAGCCTGACCGTCACCTTCGCACTTCACCTTGCCATACTGGCTGCGTTGGGCGAACACCCAAGTGGCGCGCTCGTGGCACTCCAGCTGCCTGAGATCGTCGACATCGGCGCAGCACTTTCGGCGTTGGAAAACGTCGCGACCGTCGTCACCTCCGGGCGTCGCCTGCAAGGCGTCGCCGAAGCGCTGGCGCTTGGCCTGACCGAGCTGTCGCGGCGCCCATGCTTTTCGCTTGAGGGCGGCCAGTTGCGTCATGGGCCGATGGAAATGCTGGGCCCTGACATAGGCGTCGTGCTGTTTCGGGGCCAAGATGCGACCGCCCCTCTCGTCACCGCCATGGCCGTGTCAGCTGTCGAAACCGGCGCGCCGGTTGTCATCTTCGACTCGTCGGGCGAAACACCTGTTGCGGGCGCAACAACACTTGCCTTCAAGCCGGCGACTGGAATGGCTGCGATCTTTGCAATGCTGCCGACGGCACAGCGCCTGATGATCGCTTTCGCCGATGCCCGCGTCGACGATGCCGGCACGCCGGTGCGTTCGACCAAGATCACCCGGAGCGAGTGAATGCGCCCGCTTGCGGTCATCGGCAACGTCAATGTCGACCTCATTTTGGGGCCGACGGCCCCCTGGCCCAAGGCGGGCACGGAGATCATCGTTGACCACGACGAACTGCGTGTCGGCGGCCAGGCGGGGAACTCGGCGCTTGCCTGGGAAGCGCTCGGCATCGACTTCGAGATAGCCGCCAATGTCGGAAACGACCAGTTCGGCCTGTGGCTGTGCGATGCCTTTGGCGACCGCGCCACAAAATGGGCCGTCTGCGCCGAGCGAACGACGCTGTCAGTCGGCATCACCCATCCCGATGGCGAGCGCACGTTCTTCACCACGCATGGCCACCTGCCCCGCTTCAGTCTCGCCGATGTGCTTTCCGTTCTCGATGGCAAGCGGCTTGCGGGCGGCTACGCGCTGTTGTGCGGCTCATTCCTGACCACAGACCTTGCGCGCGAATACGATTCCTTCTTCGACTGGGCGCATGGCCACGGCATCTCAGTTGTCCTCGACACCGGCTGGCCACCCGACGGCTGGACCGAGGCGAACTGCGCTTTGGCGCGCGCCTGGCTTGCGCGCTGCGAGTGCGCGCTGCTGAACGAGGTTGAGGCGACCACGCTTGCCGGCCTCGACAATCCGGCCGAAGCGGCTGCCGCACTTTGGTCCAGCATGGCCAAGGGCGCCATCGTCGTGGTCAAATGCGGACCGGACGGCGCCATCGCGATCGGCCCCGACGGCAAGCTGGTCTCGGCTGCGGCGCCTGCCGTGAAGGTTGTCGACACCATCGGTGCGGGCGACGTCTTCAACTCGGCCTTCCTTGCGGCCCTCGCCAAGGACCAGCCCCTCGTCGCTTGCCTGACTGCTGGAGTGCACGTCGCCTCGCGGGCCATTTCCACCTTGCCCCGCAGCTATGGCGGGTTGCCGGACTTTAGGGACGACGTTGCATGAGTGCGCTTGAAATCCAGAATATCCGCAAAAGCTACGGGGCGGTCGAGACGCTGAAGGGCATCGACATCGCGCTTCAGAGCGGCGAGTTCCTGGTGCTGCTCGGCTCGTCGGGTTGTGGGAAATCGACACTGCTCAACATCATCGCCGGGCTGGCCGAAGCGACGAGCGGGGACATCCGGATCGGCGACCGCTCGATCCTCGGCGTCCATCCCAAGGACCGAGACATCGCCATGGTGTTCCAGTCCTATGCGCTTTACCCCAATCTCAGCGTCCGCCGGAATATTGGTTTTGGCCTCGAGATGCGCAAGGTCCCGGCCGCCGCGCGCGACAAGGCCGTGCAGGAGGCTGCCAGGCTGTTGCAGATCGAGCCGCTGCTCGACCGCAAGCCGAGCCAGCTCTCCGGCGGGCAGCGCCAGCGCGTCGCCATCGGCCGAGCGCTGGTGCGCAAGCCTCAAGTCTTTTTATTCGACGAACCGCTATCGAACCTCGACGCCAAGCTGCGGCTTGAAATGCGCACCGAGCTCAAACGCCTGCACCAGATGCTGAAGACGACGGTTGTCTACGTCACCCACGACCAGATCGAGGCGATGACGCTGGCGACCCGCATCGCGGTGATGAAGGACGGACGGATCGAGCAACTCGGAACACCCGAGGAGATATACAACCATCCCACCACGCTTTATGTCGCCGGTTTCGTCGGCTCGCCGCCGATGAACATCCTCGACGTCACCTTGCGCAATGGCAAGCTCGAGATCGCGGGCTCCGATGTGTCGGTCCCGCTGCCGGCTCGCTATCGAGATTCGGTCGACGACGGCGCATTGTTGTCGCTTGGAATACGGCCAGAATCTCTTCGCCTCGCTGCCGCAGATGTGACCGGGCTCGCGCTGCCGGCGCGGATCGAGGTCGTCGAATTAACCGGTCCGGAGCTGGTCGCGACAGCCCGCATCGGCGGGCAAAAACTGATCGCTTGCCTCCCGCCACGGGTCCGTCTCAGGGAAGGTGAAAGCTGCACATTTGCCTTGGACGAAGATGCGCTGCATCTTTTCGATCCAAAGACTGGCGTGGCGTGCAAAGCATCGGTCTAAGAAGCCGAAGTCGGTTCATACGCCCCCCAATTCCTCTACAAAATCGCGAAACTGCTTCTAACAGAATTGGCCGACTGGCCTCTTGTGCCGGCAAAGCAACGGGCAGAAGTTAGCCCGGTTTGCACAGGCAATGATGCCTTGCTTCAAACGAGAAGTCATCGCCGGCTTGGGATGGACACGCTGGGACAGCGTCAAAGCCGACGGGTGTGAGGGAAAGCAGCGTTCGGCAAGGCCATTGGTTTTGATCCGTGGACAACGGGTCACATCTTGGTTCTGCGCGGCTTACGGCTACCGCACGCCGCATGGGAGGAAGCAAAGAGTGTTCGAGAAGTTTTTCAACCTGAAGGAACAAGGAACGTCGGTGCGAACCGAAGTGATCGCCGGCATCACCACGTTCCTGACGATGTCCTACATCATCTTCGTTAATCCCGAGATCCTGTCGTCGACCGGCATGGATCGCAACGCTGTGTTCGTGGCGACCTGTCTTGCCGCAGCGCTCGGCTCACTGATCATGGGCCTGGTGGCCAAATGGCCGATCGGCATGGCGCCGGGCATGGGTCTCAACGCCTTCTTCGCCTTCACCGTCGTTGGAGCCATGGGCTTTTCCTGGCAGCAGGCGCTGGGTGCGGTGTTCATCTCGGGCGTCATCTTCCTGCTGCTCACCGTCAGTGGCGTGCGTAGCTGGCTGATCGCGGGCATCCCGCATTCGATGCGCAGCGCGATCGCTGCCGGTATTGGCCTGTTCCTGGGCATCATCGCGCTGAAAAGCTCGGGCATCGTCGTTGCCAGCCCGGCTACGCTTGTGACGCTTGGCGACCTCAGCCAGACTGGGACGCTTCTGGCGATTGCCGGCTTCTTCATCATCGCCGCACTTGACGCGCTCAAGGTGCGTGGCGCGATCCTGATCGGCATTCTGGTGATCACCGTGGCCTCAATGGCGCTTGGTGTCAGCCAGTTCAACGGCATCGTTTCGATGCCGCCCTCCATCCTGCCAACCTTCCTGCAGCTCGACGTTATGGGCGCACTGCATGCTGGCTTGGTGCATGTCATCCTGGTGTTCGTGCTGGTCGAAGTCTTCGACGCAACCGGCACGCTGATCGGCGTTGCCAAGCGTGCCGGCCTGATCGAGCCAGGCAAGCCCAATCGCCTCGGCCGCGCGCTTTTGGCCGACAGCACGGCAATCGTCGCGGGTTCCCTACTCGGCACCAGCAGCACCACCGCCTATGTCGAAAGCGCTTCCGGCGTGCAGGCCGGCGGCCGCACCGGCCTCACCGCACTGGTCATCGGCGTGCTGTTTCTGGCAGCGCTGTTCTTCTCGCCGCTGGCAGGCTCGGTGCCTGCCTATGCCACGGCTCCCGCACTGCTCTATGTCGCCTGCCTCATGATGCGCGAACTCGTCGAGGTCGAATGGGCCGACATCACCGAGGCGGCGCCCGCCGCGCTGACCGCGCTGATGATGCCGTTCACCTATTCGATCGCCAACGGCTTGGCGTTCGGCTTCGTCAGCTATGCCGCGTTGAAGCTTCTGACCGGACGCCCCGGAGAAGTGCACGCGGCGACCTGGCTGGTGGCAGCGCTGTTCATCATCCGCTTCGCTTTCTTCGCTTAAAGCTCCAGCCTGGCGCTCGCGCCGAGAGCAAATGCCGCTGGGGATCGCGAATGCTGCCTCCGGCGGAGTTGTTTCGGATCAGCGGCTTTTCGCAGCTACTTGGGTGCGGCAGCAGCGGTTTCGCCCGGCGGCAAAATCCTGAACGTGAAGGTCGATACCTTCTCGCCCGGTTTGAAGGGGCCGGGAACCGCGTTTTTGACCGGTTTGATGCTCTGGAGGAATGCCGCTATTGCGCCCGCATCCTCCGGGGTGAGTTGCGCGAAGGCGTGCCAGGGCATGATGGGCGCGAGTTCGCGACCGTCCGGCCGTTGACCGGTCTGGATCGCCGTGACGATCTGCTTGGTCGTCCATCTGCCGATACCGGTTTCCTCGTCAGGCGTGATGTTGCGGCCGACGAAGACACCCAGCCCCGGAATCTCGAAGCCGACGTCCGAGCCACCCAGAAATTTCGTATCATCGGGATTGCCGAAGAAATAACCTGGCGTGTGGCAGTCGTTGCAACCGCTCACTGTTGCGAGATATTTACCCCGCGCCACTTGCGCGCTGTCGGCGATCGGGGCCGCGGATGCGGAGGCCGCCAGAGCTAGGAATGCAAATCCAACCGACGTTCGAAACATCGCTTCACCTCATCGCTGTGCCTGTTTGTGATCCCCTCGCATCCCGCCCGTCACCAAACTCTCGCACCGTAAGAGTTCAGTGACCAGAGGCTGTCGGATAAGCTATTGGAGCTATATACGCGGACTTGGGCGCCCCTGGCGCAAGACGGCATTTGAGGAGATTTTTGTTACGAAAAATCAACTTGACCGCGAATTGATGCAGCGCAATATACCACCTGCCGGCAACAGGTGCCGGCGTGAACTCAGGATAGCTCCGTTTATGGACAGTTCCAGTCGATCTAGCATCAGCCTGCTCGCTGCGACGCCGCGAAACTGACCATCCGCGTCCGGTTCACCTCGTCCACGCCGGCAGGCACAGGACAAGAGGTGAAACATGCGGGCGCCCATCTTCCGCATCCGACAACCCGCTCTCAGGTCTGCAGACAGTGGAGATCGAATAAGGCACTGACACTGCTGCTCACGCGGCAGTCGCCAGTTGCGCTTTGGCGCGGCCCTGCTTTTATTCGATAATCGGGTTGTCAGACCATGACCATGCATCATCCGGCCCTCGAGGCCGGCCGGCGGCGGCGCTACGTCCCAAATCTCTGGGATGCGCTGGCCTTCGGCCTGCTCTTCGGTACGCTCATTCTCATCATCCAAGGTGGCCGCGACACGCTCGCCCCACTCGCAGCGCTTGACCAGGCGCCCATCTCGCTCGATCCGGCAATGCTACCGGAATACGCGCTTCGCACCACCATGCGCATGCTGGCGGCGATCGTGGCATCGCTCGTCTTCACCTTCGCCTATGGCGCGCTGGCAGCTAAAAGCCGCCGCGCCGAAATGGTGCTTATCCCCTTGCTCGACATCCTTCAGTCGGTGCCGGTGCTGGGCTTCCTGTCGTTCACTGTCGTTGGCTTCATGGCGCTGTTTCCGGGCCGAGTGCTCGGAGTCGAGCTCGCGGCGATCTTTGCGATCTTCACCAGCCAGGCCTGGAACATGACCTTCAGCTTCTACCAGTCGCTGAAGACAGTGCCGGCCGACCTCGACGAGGCCTCGCGCAGCTTCCGACTCTCGGGCTGGCAGCGCTTCTGGCGCCTTGAAGTACCCTACTCGATGCCGGGTCTCGTCTGGAACACCATGATGTCGATGTCCGGCGGCTGGTTCTTCGTCGTCGCCTCCGAAGCGATTTCGGTCGGCAACACCACGATCACCTTGCCCGGCATCGGCTCATACGTCGCCCGTGCCATCGGGCAACAAAACCTCGCCGCGGTCGGCTGGGCGGTCATCGCCATGCTCGTCGTCATCTTGATCTACGATCAGCTGCTGTTTCGGCCTCTGGTCGCCTGGGGCGACAAGTTCCGCGTCGAGCAGACGGCCAGCGGCACGGCACCGCATTCGTGGCTGCTGGTTGCGGTGCGCCGGACACGGCTGTTTCAGATCCTGCTCACCCCATTGAGGTTGGTGCTCGGCTCCCTGCCGCGCCAGCGCTTCGCCTTGCCTGTCGTCGTGCCGGGCGAGGTTAGCGCGTTCTGGTCGACGCGCTGGGCCGATCGTATCTGGTTCACGCTTGTGCTTGGGGCAGCCGCCTACACTATCTGGCTGATCGTCGGCTTCATCGCGACCGAACTGGCCTGGGCGGAGGTCGGCGAGGTCGTGTGGCTCGGCGTCCTGACGATGCTGCGCGTGATCGTGCTGATGGCGCTCGCGACCTTGATCTGGGTGCCGATCGGCGTCTGGATCGGCCTCAGGCCGCGTCTCGCCGAGCGGGTGCAGCCGCTGGCGCAGTTCCTGGCCGCCTTCCCCGCCAACATCGTCTTTCCATTCGCTGTCGTTGCGATCGTCAAGTTTGGTCTCAACCCAAACATCTGGCTGTCGCCACTGATGGTGCTGGGCACCCAGTGGTACATCCTGTTCAATGTGATTGCCGGGGCGAGCGCCTTTCCCAACGACCTCAAGGAAGCCGCGGCCACGTTCCGCATCAAAGGTTGGTACTGGTGGCGCAAGGTCATCCTGCCGGGGATTTTCCCCTACTACGTCACCGGCGCGATCACCGCGAGCGGCGGTTCGTGGAACGCCTCCATCGTCGCCGAAGTGGCAAGCTGGGGCAGCACCACACYGCGGGCCAACGGCCTTGGTGCCTATATCGCCGAGGGGACGGCCGCCGGCGACTACCCGCGCATCGTGCTCGGCATTGCTGTGATGTCGCTGTTTGTCATCCTGTTCAACCGGTTGGTGTGGCGTCCTCTCTATGCCTTCTCCGCCAATCGTCTCCGCCTCGATTGAGGAAAGGACATTCCATGACCCTGCTCGAACTCACCAATACCCATTCCAACCTCACCACGGCTCCGMTTGTCGATATCTCCGGCGTGCGCATGGTCTATCCCAAGGGCGACAATGCCGAGCTCGTTGTGCTCGACAATGTGTCGCTGTCGATCCGAGAAGGCGAGATCGTCGGGCTGCTCGGCCGCTCCGGCTCGGGCAAGTCGACGCTGCTGCGCGTGTTGTCGGGCCTCATCACAGCAACCAGCGGCAACGTCAACTGGTGTGGCAAGCCCGTGATCGGACCCTGCGAAGGCATCTCCATGGTGTTCCAGAGCTTCGCCCTGTTCCCCTGGCTCACCGTGCTTGAAAATGTCGAGATCGGCCTGGAGGCGCTGGGCACACCGGCGCCGGAGCGGCGGCGCCGCGCCATCGAAGCCATCGACCTAATCGGCCTCGATGGTTTCGAAAGCGCGTACCCCAAGGAGCTGTCCGGCGGCATGCGCCAGCGTGTCGGCTTTGCCCGCGCGCTGGTGGTCCACCCGCGCCTGATGCTGATGGACGAGCCCTTTTCCGCACTCGACGTTCTGACCGCCGAGACGCTGCGCACCGACCTCATCGATCTGTGGATCGAAGGACGTCTGCCGATCAAGTCGATCCTGATGGTGACGCACAACATCGAGGAGGCGGTGCTGATGTGCGACCGGATCCTGATCTTTGCGTCGAACCCCGGACGGGTCGCGACCGAGATCAAGATCGATTTGCCGCATCCGCGCAACCGCGACGATCCCACCTTCCGTCAGCTCGTCGACGACATCTACGCGCGCATGACCCAGCGCACGCCGGCCGAAAAGGCCGAAAAGCGGGCCATCGAAGGTTTAGCCGGCACGGGTATCGGCATGGTGCTGCCACGCGTTTCGACCAACCTGCTGTCAGGCCTGATGGAGGCGCTTGCAGCCCCCGCCTATGGCGGCAAGGCCGACCTGCCGGACCTTGCGGCTACGCTGCAAATGGAGGTGGACGAACTCTTTCCGATCGCCGAGACCCTGCAACTGCTGCGCTTCGCCGAGATGGCCGAAGGCGACGTCCAGTTGAGCGAATTCGGGCGACGGTTCGTCGGTTCCGAAGTCGATGCCCGCAAGCGGCTGTTTGCCGAGCATCTCGTCGCTTACGTGCCGCTCGCCGCCCTGATCCGGCGTGTACTCGACGAGCGGCCGAGCCATCGCGCGCCGTTCACGCGCTTCTCGGAAGAACTCGAAGACCACATGTCGGAAGAGAGCGCCGAGGCAACCCTGAGGGCAGCGATCTCCTGGGGCCGCTATGCCGAGTTGTTTGGCTATGACGAGCACAGCGGTCAGTTCAATCTGGAGAACCCAGCCTGAGCGCAGGCTAACCGCAATCGATCAGCGGGAGGGCCACTTCGTCAGCATGCGGCGCTCCCGGCCGCTCAGTTGTTCCTTGCAAATTCCATGTCCTCGCCAACGCGCTAGATCGGGTCCGCGTCACCTTCATTTTCGTTTGACATTCATTTTCAGTTCGAAATAATCCAAATCGAGCTTCATTTATGCTAAAATTGCTGCAGTGCGAAAAAACGGCGAAGGCGTGAGCATGCCCGACATACATGACATCTTGGTCATCGGCGGCGGCATCAATGGCTGCGGCATCGCACGCGATGCGGTCGGACGCGGTTACTCGGTCTACCTCGCCGAAATGAACGATCTCGCCAGCGGCACGTCGTCCTACTCGACCAAGCTGATCCATGGCGGACTGCGTTATCTCGAACATTACGAATTCCGCCTGGTGCGCGAGGCACTGATGGAGCGCGAGGTGCTGTGGCGCAATGCGCCGCACATCATCTGGCCGATGCGTTTTGTCTTGCCCTACGCCAAGGGCCTGCGTCCGGCCTGGCTGATCAGGCTCGGCCTGTTTCTCTACGACCACATTGGCGGGCGCAAGCTTTTGCCCGCGACCAAGACGCTCGACATGCAAAGCGATGCCGCCGGCAAGCCGCTCAAGCCGATGTTTTCAAAGGCGTTCGAATATTCGGACGGCTGGGTCAATGATGCCCGGCTGGTGGTGCTCAACGCCCGCGACGCTGCCAACCGGGGGGCGGTGATCCGCACCCGGACCAAGGTGACGCGTGCGCGCCGGGACAATGGCCATTGGGCCATCCAGGTCGAAGACACGCGCAGCGGCAAGATCGAAGAGGTCAAGGCGCGGCTGATCGTCAACGCCGCCGGGCCGTGGATCGACCATGTCTTGACCGAGACAGTCGGGCAGAACAACGTCCACAATGTGCGCCTGGTCCAGGGCAGTCATATCGTGGTCCCGAAGAAATTCGATGACCCGCGCGCCTATTTTTTCCAGAACAAGGACGGGCGGATCATCTTCGCCATTCCTTATGAAGAAGACTTCACCCTGATCGGAACCACCGACCAGGATTATGACGGCGACCCGCATATGGCAGAGATCAGCCAGGCTGAGATCGACTATCTCTGCGCTGCGGCGAGCGAATATTTCGCCGAACCGGTGAAGCCCGAGCACATTGTGTGGACCTATTCCGGCGTCAGGCCGCTTTATGACGATGGTGCCAGCAAGGCGCAGGAAGCGACGCGCGACTATGTCCTGAAGTCGGATGGCGGCGAGGGTAAGGTGCCGATCGTCAACATCTTTGGCGGCAAGATCACCACCTACAGGCGTCTTGCCGAGTCGATGCTCGATATCATCGAAAAGCATCTGGGCAAGAAGGGCAAATCCTGGACAGCGACAGCAGCCCTGCCTGGCGGCGAGTTTGCGGCAACCGCATTCGACGCCGAAGTGGTGAAACTCAAGGCCGCCTATCCGTTCCTCGACATGCGCCTCGCCCGTCGCCTGACCCGGCTGTATGGCACGCGGGCAAAAGCCCTTTTGGGCCTCGCCAAATCCGAAGCCGAGCTGGGATGCAATTTCGGCGCCGACCTCTACGAGGCGGAGGTGCGCTACCTCGTCGACCATGAGTGGGCGGTGACGGCAGAGGACATTTTGTGGCGACGCACCAAGCGCGGTCTCAAGCTCGGCAAGGAGCAGGCCGCGTCACTCGATGAATTTCTGCAAGGAATAGGCACGAGAGCCGGCAACGCGGCGGCCTAGCTACCAACCTTGCCGACGGCTAATAACCTGTCGAGCGCAATATCGCACGGCGTCGATTTGTAAGGGGAGACGGCACCATACCGCCTCCCCTTCATGCAGCAGGAGAGGGAAAATGAGCGGCTTCATTCTGGCGATAGATCAGGGCACAACATCCAGCAGGGCGATTGTTTTCGATGCGGCGATGAAGCTCGCCGGCTTAGGCCAGAAGGAATTCACCCAGCATTTCCCCGCCTCCGGCTGGGTCGAACACGACCCGGAGGAAATCTGGGATAGCGTTGTCTCTACCTGCAAGATCGCACTCGAAAAGGCTGGAAAGGCCGCTGGCGACATTTCGGCGATCGGCATCACCAACCAGCGCGAAACGGTCGTCATCTGGGACAAGGTATCAGGCAAGCCGATCCAAAATGCGATCGTCTGGCAGGATCGGCGCACAGCATTGCTCTGCGCCAACCTCAAGAAGCAAGGGCTGGAGCCGCGCTTCACCAAAAAGACCGGCTTGCTGCTCGATCCCTATTTCTCCGGCACCAAGATCGCCTGGCTGCTCGATCATGTGAAGGGCGCGCGCAAGCGGGCCGAGCGCGGCGAGTTGCTCGCCGGCACGATCGACTCGTTCCTGATCTGGCGCCTGACCGGCGGCAAGGTGCACGCGACCGACGCCACCAACGCCTCACGCACTTTGGTCTACAACATCGAGAAAAACGCCTGGGACGCCGAATTGCTCGACATCCTGCGCATCCCCGCAGTGATGCTGCCCGAGGTCAAGGATTGCGCCGCCGACTTCGGGGTCACCGATAGATCGTTGTTCGGTGCTGAGATTCCAATCCTGGGCGTGGCTGGCGACCAGCAGGCGGCGACGATCGGCCAGGCATGCTTCGAACCGGGCATGATGAAATCCACCTATGGCACCGGCTGTTTTGCCATCCTCAATACCGGTAGCGACATCGTCCGCTCCAAGAACCGGCTGTTGACGACCATCGCCTACCGGCTCGACGGCAAGACGACCTATGCGCTCGAAGGGTCGATCTTCGTTGCGGGTGCCGCCGTGCAATGGCTGCGCGACGGCATCAAGGTGATCGGCAAGGCCGAGCATAGCGGCGAGCTGGCGGCCCATGCCGACGACACGCAGAGCGTCTATCTGGTGCCGGCCTTCGTCGGGCTCGGCGCGCCGCATTGGGATGCCGAGGCGCGCGGTGCGATCTATGGGCTGACCCGCAATACGGGTCCTGAAGAGTTCGCGCGCGCGGCGCTGGAATCGGTCGCTTATCAGACCCTGGACCTGCTCGATGCCATGAAGAAGGACTGGAAGACCAGAAACGGCAAGACTGTGCTGCGCGTCGACGGCGGCATGGTCGCCTCCGACTGGACGATGCAGCGGCTGGCCGACATCCTGGATGCGCCTGTCGACCGGCCGACCGTGCTCGAAACCACCGCCCTTGGGGCCGCATGGCTGGCCGGCTCTCACGCCGGCGTCTGGCCGAAGGCCAAGGAGTTCTCCAAGGCCTGGGCGCTCAACCGGCAGTTCACGCCTCAAATGGAGCCGAACCTGCGCACCGCCAAGCTGAAAGGCTGGCACGATGCGGTGCGGCGCACGCTGACGCCGAAGTAGCCCCAAATCGGGGCAGTTCTATCTGGCAAATTTGGCGAGCAGCGCCTGCGCTTCGTCGGCGAGCACTCGTGTCAGCTCGGCGGCCGGCATTTCGCGGCCGAAACGAGCCGCCTGCCCCGACCATAGCGACATGAAATCGCCTGAACCAAGCGGCTCAGATTTGGCCCTGAGCGGCGCCAGCGCGCCGCCCGCCAACGGGAATGCAGGCGCCATATCCGACATCGGGCCAACCTCGCGCATGATGCGGTTGACGATGCCGCGCGCGGGGCGGCCGGTGAAGACATTGGTCAGTGCGGTGTGGTCGTCCTTCGCCGCGCGCAGCACCGCCTTATGGGGAGCGGCTACCTTGGCTTCGGGGCAGAACAGATAGGCCGTGCCGATCTGCACCGCCGAAGCGCCAAGCACGAAAGCCGCGACGATGCCGCGCGCGTCGGCGATGCCGCCGGCGGCGATGACAGGCACTTTGACGGCATCGACCACCTGTGGCACCAACGCGAAGGTGCCGGGCTGGTTGGCGATATCGTCGGTCAAGAATATGCCGCGGTGACCTCCGGCCTCGGCACCTTGGGCGATGATAGCGTCGCAGCCTCTCGCCTCCAGCCATACCGCCTCGTCGGCGGTCGTCGCCGACGACAGTACCTTGGCGCCGGTCGCCTTGACGCGGTCGAGCAGTGCGGCGTCCGGCAGGCCGAAATGGAAGCTCACCACCTCGGGGCGGAATTTCTCGACGATCTCGCAGAACTCGGCATCGAAGGGCGCGCGTGCCGAACGCGGGGCGGGCGCTGCCGGATCAAGCCCGAGTTCGAGGTAAAAAGGTTCGAGCCTGTGCTTCCAGGCGGCTTCGCGCGCGGGATCGTCCTCAGGCTGCTTGTGGCAGAAGAAGTTGATGTTGATCGGCCGCGCGGTGCGCTGGCGAATGATGCCGAGCTCGGTGCGCGCCTTTTCCGGCGACATCAGCGCGCAAGGGAGACCGCCAAGGCCACCGGCCTCCGACACGGCAATCACCATCTCGGAATCGACCGGTCCAGCCATCGGCGCCTGAAGGATCGGAAGTTCGAGGCCCAGAAGATCAAGAATTCGACGATCCGGCCACATGGTCTCTTCCTTGTTTTACATCAGGGCAGTCAGGCCTGCTGGCGCTCGGCCCTGCGCGCTGCAATCTGGCGCATGGCGACGACGCGGCGACGCCAGATCTCGGTGCGCATCGCCATAAGATGCAGAGTGAAGAACAAAAGGGTAAAGCCAAGCGCCATCGTCATCAGGGGCCACAGCATGCTTGGATCAATCGTCGGGCCGCCGAGACGGAACACCGAAGCCGGCTGATGCAGCGTGTTCCACCACTCGACCGAAAACTTGATGATCGGGATGTTGATAAAACCGACAAGCGTGATGACCGCTGCCGCGCGGGCCGAACGTGCCGGGTCGTCGAGCGCGCGGGTCAGGGCGATGATGCCGAGATACATCAGGAAAAGGACGAAGACCGAGGTCAGCCGGGCGTCCCACACCCACCATGTGCCCCACATCGGCTTGCCCCAGATCGATYCGGTTAGCAGTGCGAGCGCAGTGAACACGGCGCCAACCGGTGCCGCCGACTTCAGCGCGACGTCGGCAAGCGGATGGCGCCAGACAAGCGTTCCAAGCGCGGCTATCGCCATCACCGAATAGCACATCATCGAGAGCCAGGCGAAAGGCACATGGATGTACATGATGCGGACGGTGCTGCCCTGCTGGAAATCCTCGGGCGCGGCAAAGCCGAGATAGAGCCCGGTTGCCAGCACCAATACCGACGCCCCGGCAAGCCAGGGCACGGTCTTGTCCACCAGTGCGATAAAGCGGGTCGGATTGGCGAGGTCGCTGAAACGCCAAGCTTGCGAGGTCGTCTGTGTCATGGACGCTAAATAGCCCTGGCAGGTTTTCTTCGCAATCGGTTCCGACGTCGCGGGCGACAACGCAAACGGGGCGCCGAAGCGCCCCGTTCCATATCTTGCGTCAAGCCAACAACCGTCAGGCCGCTGCCTCGACGTGAGTGACGCGGCGGACTTCCTCATCATTGAGCAGGCCACCGGCGCGCAGCAGCGAGGCAAAACGCCCGTTGCGAGCAGAAAGCTCGGCAAAGCCGCCCATCTCAACGACATGGCCGCGATCCATGAACACGACAAGATCCGCGTCGCGGACAGTGCTCAGGCGATGCGCGATGATGAAGGTCGTGCGACCGTCGCGCAGCATGTCGATAGCGTCCTTGACCCTGTTCTCGGTCTCGACGTCGAGCGCGCTCGTGRCTTCGTCGAGAACCAGGATCGGCGCGCTCTTGAGGATGGCGCGGGCAATCGCGATACGCTGGCGTTCGCCACCGGACAGCTGTCCGCCGCGCTCGCCGACATTGGTGTCGTAGCCTTCGCTCTTCGACAAGATGAAGTCCTGCGCCGCCGCCGCACTTGCAGCGGCATGCACTTCCTCATAGCTCGCGCCGGCGCGGCCGACACGGATGTTGGCCTCGATCGAGCGGTTAAGCATGCCGGCGTCCTGGAACACGGTGGCGATCGAATGGCGCAACGACTTTTTGGTCACCGTGCGCGTATCGATACCATCGATGAGAATGCGGCCCTGGTGCGGCGTGTGGACCCGCTGCAACAGGTTGATCAGCGTCGTCTTGCCCGCACCCGTCGGGCCAACGATGGCGACCGTCTGGCCGGCGCTGACTTCGAAAGAAACGTCAGTGACGCCCTGTCCCGAATTCGGGAACTCGAAGCTGACATTCTCGAAGCGGACGTGACCGGTGACATTTTCCAGCTCGCGCAGACCTTCCGGTTCGCGATCATCGCCCGCGGAGTCCTCGAGGCGATAGAACTCTTCCAGCTTCGAACGAGCGTCGAAGATCTGGTTGGCGAAGTTGGAAACCTGGTCGAGCCGGCTGATCAGCAAAGCGGCGAAGCCGGTGAAGGCAACGATGTCGCCAATGCGCAACTGGCCCTTGCTGACGAGATACGCACCGATCAGCAGCACCACCATCATCGAGATGGTCGAGGCCAGCCGGTGCATGGCCGAAGCCAAAGCCCACCAGTCGAGAACCGGGTTCTGCGTCGCGATCAGCGCTTTCACATAGCCGCGAAGGGCTTCGGTTTCCTGGCCGACACGGTTGTAGCTCTGTAGCACCGCGACGTTGCTGACCGAATCCGAGACGTGGGAAAAGACCTTGTGGTAGTGGCGCTCGACCGAGGCCTGACCTTCCTTGGTCTTGCGCATGACGAGCCGGCCGATGGCGATATAAAGCGCGCCCAGCACCATCAGCACCAGCGACATGCGGGCGTCGAGCGAAAACGCAGTCGGGACAAGCAGCACCAGCGCCACCGCCGTCGACAGATGCGTGCGCATGAATTCGAGCCACAGGCTGAACAGTGCTTCGATCGCACGCAGCAAGGTGTGCAGCGAATGCGACGTGCCACTTTGCTGATGCCAGGCTAGCGGCATGGTGATGACGCGTTCGAACGACTGGCAAAGCACCTCGCCGCGCCGCGCATGAGCGAGGCGGTCGGCGCCGCGCGCCACCAGCACGAAGGCTATGATATTGAACGCGCCGAAGCTCGCCCATAGCGCCATGGTCGGCACGACTTCCGTCTTCCCGGCGATGGCATCGATGATACGCCCGAACAGGATAGGCTCAGCAATAGTGACGATTGCCAACACAATGTTGGCAGCGCAAATCAACCCGACCTTCTTGCCGTCTGCGGCAAGATAACGAAGGGCTCTCCAATAGACTTCAAGCAACGACACTTTGGTACCCCTTGAGTCCCGTTCGTCCCTTTATTGTGCACTGCACCATGGCCGACAGATAGCGACCTCAGGTCCGCAAGACAATGCGCAGATAGCCGTTGGGTTCAAAAAAATCGACCAACACATTTCAACGGCCCGTAATCTGGTGTGATCCGATAAGGAATTGAGAACTAACGAAAAAAGGCATCGTTGCGGCGAAATGATGACGAAGATCGCGGACTAGCGCATTGACGCGAAAAAAGGCAAGCCCGATTTGCTGCTTGAATGAAAAAGAGCGCCGCCCGTCGTGTTGACGCGCGGCGCTCCAATCATCCTTGTCGCATGGCTGGCTAAGCCGGAATGCGGATTATTACTTCGAACTCGCCGCTATCGCGCATGGCAAAGGACGCGTCCTTGCCCTTCACGCCATCGACCTCGGCTTTCACAGCTTTAGCGGCTTTGTCCCTCACCACCCGCAACCTGTAGACGGCGCCGCCCAAACGAAGCGTGGCCGAATAGCCTTCCCAATGCTTGGGAATAGCCGGCGCGATGACCAGCCGGTTGCCGCGCTGGGTGATGCCGAGGATGCTTTCGACGGCGGCGCGATAGAGCCAGCCGGCCGAACCGGTGTACCAGGTCCAGCCGCCGCGCCCTGCCTTGGAGGCATCGGCATAGACATCTGCCGCCACGACATAGGGCTCGACCCGATAGGTCTCGGCCGCCTTCTCGTCGAGCGCATGGTTGACCGGGTTGAGCATGCAGAAGCAGCGGTAGGCCTCGTCGACCTGCCCCATTTCCGCCAAGGCAATGACAAACCAGGTCGCCGCATGGGTGTACTGGCCGCCATTTTCGCGCACACCAGGTGGATAGGCCTTGATGTAACCCGGATCTTTTTCGGTCTCCGAAAAAGGCGGCGTGAACAGCTTGATGAGCTGAAGCTCGTCGTCGACCAGCATTTTTGTCGCCTGCGCCATGGCGGTCTGCGAGCGGGCTGGGTCGCCCTCGCCCGAAATCACGCTCCACGACTGCGCGATCGAGTCGATCTTGCATTCGTCGGAGTTGCGCGAACCAAGCGGCGTGCCGTCATCGAAGCTGCCGCGACGGTACCACTCGCCATCCCAAGCAGCATTCTCCAGCGCCCGCTTCAAGGCATTGGCGTGCTTGTCCCAGGCGTTTGCACGTTTGGAATCGCCCTCGGCCTTGGCCAAGGGGGCGAATTCGCCCAGGGTTCTCAGCAGGAACCAGCCAAGCCAGACGCTGTCGCCCTTGCCCTCTTCGCCGACACGATTCATGCCGTCGTTCCAATCGCCGCCAAGGATCAGCGGCAGGCCGTTTTTGGCCGTCCGCTTGATCGCAAGGTCGAGCGCACGCGCGCAATGCTCGTAGAGCGAGGCCTTCTTCTTCGAAGCTTCTGGCGTGAAGAACGCATCGTGCTCGCCCGGATTGAGCGCCTGGCCTTCGATGAAAGGCAGTTGCTCATTGAGGATCGCTGTATCTCCGGTCACCGAAACGTAGCGCGCGGCAGCACTCGCCAGCCACACGACATCGTCGGAGATCATCGTACGAACGCCGGCGCCAGTGCGCGGCAGCCACCAATGTTGGACATCGCCTTCGGCGAACTGCCGGCCAGCCGCAGTCAGGATCTGCTCACGAGCGAGGCCCGCGTCATGCATCAGCAGCGCAAGCGTGTCCTGCAACTGGTCGCGGAAGCCGAACGCACCGCTTGCCTGATAGAAAGCCGAGCGTGCACGGATGCGGCAGGCAAGGCTCTGATAAGGCAGCCAGTTGTTGACCATCGCGTCGAGCGCCTTGTCGGGCGTCTCAACCTCGATCGTGCCCAGGAAAGAGCGCCAGTTGCGTTCGTTCTCAGCCAGCCTCTGATCGAAATCAACCTTGAGATGGCGGGTTACCAGCGCGCTCGCCTCTTCGTCCGAGCCGGCGTCTCCGAGCAACCAGAGCAGCGTGACCGAACCACCCGCGGGCACCTCGATATCTCTTGATATCGCAGCACATGGATCAACGCCCGCCTCGACACGGCCTGTCAGCTCGACGCCGAGCGTGACAGCGCGTGGCGCCTCGACGGTTCCGCCCGCCCCGATGAATTCATGGCGATCGGAAGTGACCGAACTGGCCTTGCCATCCATCGCCATGAAGGCGACACGCTCGCCGAAATCAAGCCCATAGGTATTGCGGGCCAGCAGCGCCCCGGTCGCCACGTCGAGGGACGAGACAATGTTGGGCGCGGTCTTGGCCCGGCTGTTGCCAAGCACCCACTCGACATAGGCATAGACCTTGAGTTTTGCCGGCACAGCGCCGGTATTCTCAATACGCAGGCGCGAGACGCGAACCGAGTCGTTCGGGTCGACAAGGTGGGTCAGTTCGGTCGCCAGCGTGCCACGCTTGGAGCTGAAGGTCGAGAAACCCTGGCCGTGGCGGGCCTCATAGGTTGCACCCGCGTCGCGAGCGACAGCTGCAATCGGCGAATATGTCCGCCCGCTGGCACGATCGAAGATGTAGATCGCCTCGCCCGGACGATTGGTCACCGGGTCATTGGACCATGGCGTCAGCTGGTAGTCGCGGCTGTTGCGGCTCCAGGTAAAGGCAGCCCCCTCGGCAGAACTGTGGAAGCCGAAGCCGGCATTGGCAATGACGTTGATCCAAGGCTGCGGCGTGGCGCGGGTCCCATTGAGGCGCACGACATAGTCGCGGCCGCCAGCGTCAAAGCCGCCGAAACCGTTCCAATATTCCAGCCCGTCGCCGACGCTCTTGCGGGCGCTGCGTGAAGGCGACGTTTGAAGCGCCGTCGTGTCAGGCCTGTCGGTAGCCTGGGCAGCCGTGAGCGCGTCACGCGCCTGAAGCGCTGCGGCCTCGGCCCGCTCTATCTGGTCGAAGATAGTGCCGTTGCGGGTGTGCAGGCACACACGGGCGACAGCCAGCAGCGTGCGGTAGGACGCCTCGTCCATCAGGTCGCGGCGCACAGCGAAAATGTGCTGGCGAGGTCCGAGTTCCTTGCCGCGCAGGCGGCTGTTCTCGCAAAGCGCCTCGATCGCCTGTTGCAGGTCCTGCACGTAGGAAGACGCCTGCTCGTTGACGATGACGAGGTCGGCGACAAGGCCGCGTGCCCGCATGTATTCCTGGAACCGGAGCACCTGGGCGATAATCTCGATGTCGGCGATATCGCCGATCCTGACCGCAAGGATGGGGAAATCGCCAGAGATCGCCATCGGCCACAGTGCCGACTGCCGGCCAAGACCGGAAGCGATGGCATCCGCCGACAGACGCAGGAACGGATCGGGATAGATCAGGTAGCGTGCCAGTTTCTGCACATTGGCAGCGTCCGTGAGGTTTAGGCCGAGATGCCTGGTCTGTACCTGCGAGCGCGTCCAAGACAGCATCGCCTGGCGCGGGAAGCCCTCGGGGTGGTCAAGCCGGGCGACCGTCTCTTCGACTTCCTCGCGAGTCGATCCGACGATCGTCCAGAAGGTCAGCGACACTTTCTTGTTGGCCGGCACGCGGACACGCCGGCGAAGGGCCGCCACAGGATCGAGCGTGAAGCCGGCGCTGCCCGAAAGCTTGGCGCCGGGATCGAAAGCTGCCGAATCGGCAATGGTACGGCCGCGGCCAATGAAGGCACGGCGGTCGGTTTCGGCTTCGGTGTCACGCACGAAACCCGACTGGTCGGTGACGAAATGTGCTGCCACCACCGACGGCTCGTTGGCTGACCGCGTGCGGCGGGTCGCCAGGATGGCGCTGCCGTTGTGGGTGATTTCGGTCTCGACGAACATCTTCGAGAACGCCGGATGCGCGTTGTCGTTGGCTTCGGGTGCGAGAACCAGCTCGGCGAAGGAGGTCACCTCGATGTGACGGTCAACGGCTGCGTCGTTCCAGATGGTGACCTTGCGGGCTTCGCCGTTGCCTTCGGAGACGACGATGCATTCGACCTCGCTGCGCAGCGTGCCCACGGTCTTGATGAAGCTTGCCTTGTCGTCGGAGAAGACCGTCTGGGTCTGCTCGCCGGTGGCGCGCTTTGGTTCGGCCGTCGTGGACCACCAGTCACCAGTGTCAATATCGCGCAGGAACAGGTAGGTACCCAGCCGATCCTCGGTTGGATCAGATTGCCAGCGCGTGATCGCCATGTCGTTCCAGCGGCTGTAACCGGAGCCGGTGGCGGTCACCATTACGGAGTAGCGGCCGTTCGACATCAGATTGGTCGAGCGCAGCGCGCGCATCGGGTTGAGCACAATGCGCGTATCGGCACTGTGATCGGTCGTCTCGTCCTTGGTATGCTCGGCCACTTCGGTGCGGACGGTGGCGACGGGAATGTCGCGCGGTGCCTTTTCCTGCAACAGAAGTTCGGCCGCCTCGATCACAGGATCGCTGTGGAAGCGGTCGCGCATGCGCCCTTCGAAGATGGCGTTGGCGATCGACACGATCGACATACCCTGATGGTGAGCCATGTAATTGTAGACGACCGCATGGTCGGTGCCTTCCGGCACGCGCTGCGGCGTGTAGTCGACGGCATCGTAGTAGCCGTAGCGGCCTAGAGCGCCGAGCTTGCGCAACCGCCTGAGGTTGGCGGTCGCCTCGCTAGGCATGAACTGGGCTGCCAGCACCGTCGCATAAGGCGCGATGACCGTGTTCTGACCAAGACCACGCTTGAGGCCAAGCCCTGGCACGCCGAAGTTGGTGTACTGATACGTCAGTTCGCGGTCGCGGCCATTATAGGCGGCTTCGGAAATGCCCCACGGAACACCCTTCGAACGACCGTATTGGATCTGCCGGCGGATGATGAGCTTGTTGGTCTGGTTGAGGATGCCGCCTTGCGGCTCTTTCATCACCAGCGGCGGCATCAGATACTCGAACATCGAGCCCGACCACGACATCAAGGCACCCTGGAAGCCGATCTCGACGATCGGCCGGCCAAGCCGGAACCAATGATCGGTCGGGATGTCACCCTTGGCGATGCCAAACAGGCTGGTCAGCCGCGCCTCGGAGGCAAGCAGGTCGTAGCAGCTTTCATCGAGCTGATGCTCCTCGACGCGGTAGCCGATGGACAGGAGCTTGCGCTCGTTGCGCATCAGGAACGAGAAGTTCATCTCGAAGGCGAACTTGCGGGTTCGCTCGCGCAACTCCATCAGCTTGGTCCGCAAGGCGGTGACGGTCTGGTCGTCGCTGTGGGCGTCGTGCACATGCGCCTCACAGGTGACTTCGAGCGTCCTTGCCCAGTCGGCCAGGGCTTCGCTCTTTGTCGAGGTAGCCTCGGCGTGGATGGCGCCTGCGAGCTTGCGGATTTCACCCGACAGCACAGCGAGATTGATGGTGCGGATCGACGCCATTTCAGGCTGCGACTTGATGGTTTCCACGGCCCGGCGCATGCCGTCGATGCGGTCAATGAGCCTCTGGCGCAACGGCCTCAGCTGCCTGCGATCGTCAGGCAGTTCGGCGACGCTCTCCTCGATGATCGAAACGATGTCGAGAATGCCATCGAAGTCGCCCTGCAGATGGACCGACGGAGCCTCCGCCCATTCCGCACAGGCAGCAGCAACCGCCACAAGATGGCCGGCGAGATTGCCGCTGTCGACGCTCGAAACATAGAGCGGGTAAAGCGGCCTCAGGGTCGTTGTGTCATACCAATTGTAGAGGTGGCCCCGGTAACGCTCCATCTTTTCGATGGTCGAAACCGTGGCGTCGATGCGGGCAACGGCATCGGCCAGGCTGATCCAGCCGAAGTCGCGAGCTGAGACGACCGACAACAGGTAGACGCCGATATTGGTCGGCGAGGTGCGGGTGGCAATGACGCCTGTGGGGTTTTCCTGGAAATTGTCCGGCGGCAGATGGTTCTGCTCAGGCGTCACGAAGGTTTCGAAATAGTGCCAGGTGCGGCGCGCCACTGTGCGCAGCGTATGCACATCCCATGGCGCTACATGCAGCCGGTCTTCTGTTTCAGCCGAGCGGCTGATCAGACAGGCAAAAGCCGGCGACCCAGCCCAGAAAATGGCAAAGGCGAAGGCGACGAAGGCACCGGTCGAATCCGTCATGACCGGCAACACCAGGCCGATCAGGGCGATGATCACGGCGCCATACATCATGCGGTAATAGGCGGAGAGATCGTTGTCGCCCGACTTGTGGGCCTGCGATGCGGTGCGCCACTCCAAAAGGTTCTTGCGGCTGACGAACAGGCGGTAGAGCGTGCGGATGATGGCGTCGCCCATCATCCAGGCGAGATGCGCCATCAACACGATCTTCAACGCCACCATCGCCGTGCCGAAAGCCAGGTCGCGGCCGAGCGCGCTGAAATGACCGCGCGGGGTAGCATCTCGGTTCTTGGGCAGGATGGCATCGATGATGTCGAAGGTCGGCGCCATGAACAAAGTGAGGATCAACAGCGCCTGCCACTGCGCGGCCTGGGTGAACGGCAACAGCGTCCAGCCGGCAATCGCCGCCATGACCCAGAAGATCGGGGTCAGCGAACGGCGGAGGTTGTCGACCATCTTCCAGCGCGACAGTGCCGGCACACCCGACTTCGGATCGAAAATGAAGCCGAGCAGCTGCCAGTCGCCACGCGCCCAGCGGTGCTGGCGCGAGGCATCGACCGAATAGCGGGTCGGATAATCCTCGACCACCTCGACATCGGTCACCAGCGCCGAGCGCGCGAGTGCGCCTTCGAGCAGATCGTGGGAAAGCACGGTGTTTTCGGCGATGCGCCCCTTGAGGGCCGCTTCCATCGCATCGACATGGTACAGGCCCTTGCCGGTGAAGGTGCCTTCGCCGAAGACGTCCTGATAGAGGTCGGAAACGGCAAACACATAAGGATCAAGGCCACGGTGGGCCGAAAACACCCGCTGGAAAAACGAGGCTTCGTCGCCTGTTGTCAGCGACGGTGTCACGCGCGGCTGCAGGATCGCATAGCCTGCCGTCACCAGACGCTTTTCGGCGTCGAATTCCGGGCGGTTGAGCGGATGGCACATCTTGCCGGCCAGCTTGGTCACCACGCCGCGCGTCATGCGCGTGTCGGCGTCGAGCGTCATGACATGGACGACGTTGTCGGGCAGCGGCGTGTCGGTCGGCATGAAGGTCGTGTCGCCGTCGCCGCGCAGCAGCAGATTCAGCTCGTGCAGCTTGCCACGCTTGCGTTCCCAGCCCATCCAGCAGCCCTGCGCCGGGTTGTAGAGCCGGCGGCGGTGCAGCAAGTAGAAGCGCGGCGCGCCTTCGCTTGGATAGCGCTGGTTCAGCTTGGCGATTTCACGACGGGCGTAATCATATATCTCACGGTCGCCGGTCGAAATCTCGGCCTGGCTGTCGGGCCAGTCCGACAGCACCGCAAAGTGAATTTCGCCCGACATATTGGCGAGATAATGCACCTCGATGTTACGGATGTTCTCTTCGACATCGTCGCGCGATCCGATCAGCGACGGCACCACGACAAGCGTGCGGGCTTCCGCCGGCACGCCGTCCTTGAATTCGTAGCCGATAAGGCGGGTCGGCTCGAGGAACTTGAGCACGATTGTGTTGAAGAAGGCGAGCGCACCTTCGCTTGCCGGCACTGCAAACAGCGTCAACATGAGAACGATCGCAGCTGTCGTCATGCTCGGCAGGCCGAGCGCGGCAAGCGCATTACCCGCCAGGAAAAGCAACAGAACGGTCAGGGCAAAGACCGGGAGAGCTATGCCCACCCAGTTGGTCTTGCGAAACGCACGATTGACCAGGCGGCCGATGGTCGGGCGATAGCCGATCGCCTCCTCAAGCTCCTGGCGGCGCGGGCCGACAAGGAAGAAGCCGACATCGGAGCACTCTTTTTGCAAGCCGTCGCGATGCTCGGCCGGGGCAGGCCTTTCGGTGTGGGCGAAATCGGTCGCACGCTCGGCAACCTGAAATTCGGACAGATTGGAGTGACGGGCCAGTTCTTCGATCGCTGTGCGATACTGGTCGCGCGAAGCAAAATCGAGCGCGGCAAAGTTGGTGCGTTCGCGCAAGAGCATGTCGACACGGCTGACATCCTCGAACCAGACAGTCCAATCCTGGTCGTCGATGAGACGAAGGCCACGAATGATATTGCCGGTGGTAACGTTGCCGCTCGACAGCGTGTGGTGTTCGCCGATGATGATCTCTTCGGCGTCGCTGCCCGACTTCTCAAGCTCGTCTTCCAGCCAGATCAATGCCTTGCCGGCGTTTTGCGAGCCGTCGCGCAAACGATAGAGCAATTGCGTGGCAAAAGTCGTGTCACGGGCGTGCACGGCATAGGCCTTCAGCAAGGCAAGACCATCGTCCTGTTCCTGCACGCTCTGTAAGCGGTCGGCGACATCATTGGCGATGGCGCGCATCTCGCGCGCGCGGTTGACCCGCACGGCGATGCGCCGCAGGTTTTCCACCAAAACGAAACGCAAAAGTGACGGCAGCGCCCAAAGCTCGCCGATATGCAGCGGTTCGACCGACTGGTAGCCTTCGACCACCGCCTTGAACATCTGCGCCGACACGGTGCTGTCGGAATGGGCGACATAGACCCAGGCGATGGCGAGCGCGCGCGGCACCCGCTGTCCCTCGGTGAGTTCGATCGTCGGCAATTCGCGATAGAAGCGGCGCGGCAGGTCGCGCTTGACCTGATAGATGGTCTCTTCGACCAGATAATTGTTGTCGAGCAGCCATTGTGCGGCGGGCGTGATCGGTTCGCCCCTGCCCTGCGCGGCATTGGTGTCGCGATAAACCTGCAGGATCTTTTTGGCGCTCTCGCGGATGCGGGCGTGGAAGTCGAATGCTTCGAGACCGAAATAGGAGCGGAGCTCCTTGCGCGCCAGGCTTTCACCCGTCGCCCTGAGGCGGTCCTCATGCAGCACTGTGGCCCTGATCGGCTGTTCCGCGACAGCCGGGAAGCTGGGCACTACATCTTTGATCCGGCGCAGGTCAGTCTGAATATTCATCTACAGCATTTCCGTTTGACAGAAAGTCCGCGGCGCCTGTCGACGTCGCGGACCTGTCGCATAAACCGTTTCAAACAAGAATTGGTTGCATCGCAACACAACAGGTCGATAGATCGCTCTTGCACCGCCATTAAGTGAAAATATGGCAGCGTCGGCGCCCACGCCGCCACGCGTCTCATAGCAGTGCCGGGTAAAGATCGGAACGCAAGGATTCGGGCTTTTTCGTGTTTTGATTGCTGAAACTTAGCCATATTTCAGGCGGCGTCCGACAATGGGCTTCGTGTTGGCTTGTGCGAAGCCGAATCTGCATCCTGACGTCTTCCCAGTATCCTTTTGACGGCGCGTGTCTCCGCCATGAAAGGCTCACTCCGCAAGTCACCCGCCTCGGGGCAACACCGTGTAGACCCTGACGACAAACTGATGGAATTTGACCATGTACTCCTTGAGGAACTCAGCGGTTTCGTCATTGGTCACCTCGCCGTCGTCGGTGATCAGGCCGGGCTTGAACTGGATGTAGGCTTCGGGCGCGTTCATCTGCGGTGAATTGCAAAAACTGAGCACGCTGCGCAGGCTTTGCTGGGCCACCGCAGTGCCGATCGCACCCGGTGAAGCCCCGATAACGGCCGATGGTTTGCGGGTGAAGGAATTGCTGCCATAGGGCCTGCTCGCCCAATCGATGGCGTTCTTCAGGCCGCCGGGGATGGAGCGGTTGTATTCGGGTGTAACGAACAGAACAGCATCAACGCTGGCCAGCGCCTTCTTGAAGGCGAGGGCGACTGGCGGAAAATCGGCGTCATAATCATAGCTGTAGAGCGGCAGGTCCCGAAACGGGATCTCCTCCATATGGAGATGTTTCGGCGCGAGCCTGACCAGAGCCTTGGCGAGCTTGCGGTTGATCGAGCCGGCAGCAAGGCTGCCGATCAAATAGCCGACCTTGTAGGTGTCCATGGCACATTCTCCATTGCGCCGCACGACAGTCATCGGCGGCCTGACCTACCCGTCCCCGCAGGGATAGTTGGCCAGTTCCATCAGGATGTCACGACGATTTTGGAGATTGCTCGGTCAATGGTTCCGAATGACGACGTGCAGAAGCGTCACGGGCTCGCTCGGTTCGATGCTCAGGGTCGACGGCCCGTCGTCGAGATGCAGGGTGTCCAAAGCTGCAAGCGTCTCGTGGCTGATGCGCGCCGAACCCGAAGCCAGGAAGACCAGGCTTGCGCCCTCGCCTAAAGCGATTTCGGTCGGCTCGGAAAACTCCAGCCGCGCGACCACATGGCTGAAGCGGTGACGCCGGGTCATGACGTTGAAATCGAGGACTGGGCTATCGATCAAGGTGGCGCTGGTGCTCACATCGCCCGGAAACGCATAAGGCTGTGACCGTGGCGAGAGTTCGACCGGCGGTGCATCAGTTGCGGCTAGGCGCATAGAGCCAGCAAGAACCGTCAGCGTCCGGTCAATGCCGGCAAAAACAGAGAACGGCCCACCGGACGCCACCTGCGCCATCGAGATGCGCCAGTCGAAACTGTCGAGCCCGGCCTCAGGTGGCCAGGCGATGATCTCGGTCGTCACGCCACCGCCGTTCTTCCACGGCATCGGGCGGCAGTCGGCATGACGAATGATGCGCATGGTTCAGCCCAGAATACCCGGCAGATCGAGGCCGTGCTGCTTGGCGCAGTCGATGGCGATGTCGTAACCGGCATCGGCATGGCGCATCACGCCGGTTGCAGGGTCGTTCCACAACACCCGCTCAAGGCGTCGCGCCGCATCGTCGGTGCCGTCGGCGACGATGACCATGCCCGAATGCTGCGAGAAGCCCATGCCGACGCCGCCGCCATGGTGCAGCGACACCCATGTGGCACCCGAGGCGGTGTTGAGCAGCGCGTTCAGCAGCGGCCAGTCGGACACCGCATCAGAGCCGTCCTTCATCGCTTCGGTCTCGCGGTTGGGCGAGGCGACCGAGCCCGAGTCGAGGTGGTCACGGCCGATGACGACAGGCGCCTTCAGCTCGCCACTGGCGACCATCTCGTTGAAGGCAAGGCCGAGGCGGTGACGATCGCCGAGACCGACCCAGCAGATGCGCGCCGGAAGGCCCTGGAAATGGATGCGCTTGGCCGCCATGTCGAGCCAGTTGTGCAAATGCTTGTTGCCAGGCGTCAGTTCTTTCACCTTGGCGTCGGTCTTGTAGATGTCCTCCGGATCGCCCGACAGGGCTGCCCAGCGGAACGGGCCGACGCCACGGCAAAACAGCGGCCTGATATAGGCCGGCACAAAACCGGGGAAGTCGAAGGCGTTCTCGACCCCTTCTTCCAGCGCCATCTGGCGGATGTTGTTGCCGTAATCGACGGTTGGCACGCCCATCTTGTGGAAGTCGAGCATGGCGCGAACTTGAACCGCCATCGAGGCGCGCGCGGCCTTTTCGACAGCCTTCGGGTCACGTTCGCGCTTTTCCTCCCACTGAGCCACGGTCCAGCCTTGCGGCAGGTAACCGTTGACCGGGTCATGCGCCGATGTCTGGTCGGTCACGGCATCGGGCCGCACGCCACGCTTTACCAGTTCGGGGAAGATGTCAGCGGCGTTGCCGAGAAGTGCTACCGAAATCGCTTTTTTGTCCCGGCCCGCCTTGGCGATGATTTCCAGCGCATCGTCCAGGTCTTTCGCCTGCACATCGACATAACCGGTCTTCAGCCGCATCTCGATGCGGCTCGCCTGGCACTCGACGGCGAGGCAGGACGCACCGGCCATGGTCGCGGCCAGCGGCTGAGCACCGCCCATGCCGCCCAAACCGGCGGTCAGGATCCAGCGGCCGGAAAGGTCACCGCCATAATGCTGGCGGCCCATCTCGACAAAGGTTTCGTAGGTTCCCTGAACGATGCCCTGGCTGCCGATATAGATCCACGAGCCGGCGGTCATCTGGCCGTACATCATCAGGCCCTTCTTATCGAGGGCATTGAAATGGTCCCAGGTGGCCCAATGCGGCACCAAATTGGAATTGGCGAGCAACACGCGCGGCGCATCCTTGTGGGTGCGGAACACGCCCACCGGTTTGCCCGATTGTATCAGAAGCGTCTCGTCGGCTTCCAGTTTGCGCAATGCTGCGACGATGCGGTCAAAGCTCTCCCAGTCGCGCGCAGCCCGGCCGATGCCGCCATAGACGACAAGCTCGCCGGGCTTTTCGGCGACCATCGGATCGAGATTGTTCATCAGCATGCGCAGTGGCGCTTCGGTCAGCCAGCTCTTGGCCGTAAGCTCGGTGCCGGTGGCGGCGCGGATGACGCGGGCATTGTCGATGCGGGTATGTTGGGTCATGCAAAAACCTCCCTTGGAGTGGGTGTCAGCTGCCCGCCCAGGCGAGCGCGGTTTTGAGGATGTCCGTCAGCGTCGCCCGGATCGGGGCGGCAAAATCGGCATCGTAGCGAACCGGCCAGTTCGACGGCTCGCCCTTGCCTTCGGGCTCGAGCAGGTAGCCGCGATTGGCGATCTCCATCTGCAGCCCATGGATGCCTTGGGCAGGATCGGCGTGGTGACGGGTGATCCAGCCGCCCTTGAAGCGGCCATTGACCACCCACGGGCGACCGGTCGCGGCGATGATCGCCGTCACCTTGTCCTGTAACACCGGATCGGTGCTCTTGCCGTCATTGGTGCCGAGATTGAAGACCGGAAGCTTGCCTTCGAACAGGCGTGGCAGCACCGAGCGGATCGAGTGGCAATCGTAGATCACGATCTTCGGATGCAAGGCCCTGAGGCGCGCGATCTCGCTTTCGAGGACAGCGTGATAGGGATCGAAATAGGCCTCACGACGCCTGGAAATCTCGTCCGCATCCGGCTCCTGCCCTGCTTTGTAGAGAGGGTCGCCGTCAAAAGTGACGGTCGGGCAAAGCTCGGTCGTTGTCTGGCCAGGATAGAGCGAAACACCTGAAGGGTCACGGTTCACGTCGATGATCGAGCGCGAAACCGTGGTGCGCACGATGGTTGCGTCGAGATCTTCAGCGAAGGCGTAGAGCTGATCGATCCACCAATCGGTGTCCCGCCTAGCCAGCCAGGGCGAGACGAAACGGTCATCGAGCCCGACAAGCTCGGTTCCGGTGTGCGGCAAGCTCACCAGCAAAGGTGCGTTGCCTCTGATAACAGTGAGCCAGGGCGTGTCGCTCATGCCTGGGCACCCGAGATTTGCGGCAGGCCGACGCCAGCGATCGCCTTGACGACCCCGCCGCTGCGGACCAGCGCGATGGCCTTTTCCATGTCAGGATGGAAATGGCGATCTTCGTCGAGATGCGGCACCTGCGCACGGACAAGCTTGCGCACTGCCTCGAGCGCTTCGCTGGAAGCGAGCGGCGCGTGGAAATCGCAGCCCTGCGCTGCCGCGAGCAGTTCGATGCCGACCACGCCACAGGCATTTTCGATCATCGACAGCAGCCGGCGCGCGCCGTGGGCGGCCATGGAGACGTGATCTTCCTGGTTGGCCGAGGTCGGGATCGAATCGACTGATGCCGGATAGGCCTTCTGCTTGTTTTCCGAGACCAGTGCCGCAGCGGTCACCTGTGGGATCATGAATCCGGAATTCAGCCCCGGCTTCGGCGTCAGGAACGCCGGCATGCCGGACAGTGCTGGGTCGACGAGCATGGCAATGCGCCGTTCGGACAACGAACCGATCTCGCAAACGGCCAAAGCGATCATGTCGGCGGCGAACGCCACCGGCTCGGCGTGGAAATTGCCGCCTGACAGCGCTGTGTCGTCCTCGGTGAAGATCAGCGGGTTGTCGGTGACACCGTTGGCTTCGGTGCCGAGTGTATCTGCGGCCTGGCGCAGCAAGGTCAGGGCCGCGCCCATCACCTGGGGCTGGCAGCGTAGACAGTACGGATCCTGCACACGCTCGTCGCCGACTCGGTGGCTCTCGCGAATGGCACTGCCGGCCATCAGATCGCGCAAGGCATCGGCTGTTTCGATCTGGCCGCGATGTTTTCTCAACACATGGATGCGCGGGTCGAACGGTGCGTCCGAGCCCTTAGCCGCATCGGTCGACAGCGCGCCGGTGACGAGCGCCGACTGGTAGAGCACTTCCGCCTCGAACAGGGCAGCAAGCGCATAGGCGGTCGAGAACTGGGTGCCGTTGAGCAGCGCCAGGCCTTCCTTGGCGCCGAGCGTGATATGCTCGAGCCCATGCGTGACGAAAGCCACCTTGGCAGGCACGATGCCATGCGGGGTATGGCAGTCGCCGACGCCGATCATCGTGGCCGTCATGTGCGAAAGCGGCGCCAGATCACCCGATGCGCCGACCGAACCCTGTCCCGGGACCACCGGGATGACGTCCCTGGCGAGCATCGCCTGCAAAAGATCGATCGTCTCGGGCCTTATGCCTGAGGCGCCCTGCGCCAGGCTCGCGAGTTTCAGCGCCATCATCAACCGCGCCACGGCGACCGGCATCGGTTCGCCGACGCCTGCGGCGTGCGACAGCACGATGTTGCGTTGCAGGGTTTCGAGATCAGCTGTGGGAATGCGGACGCTGGCGAGCTTACCGAAGCCGGTGTTGATGCCGTAGACCGGCTCGCCCTTGGCGACGATCCGCGCCACAGTCTCGGCGCTGGCCTTGATCTTGGGCCGGCACGCCGGATCGAGTTCGGGAACTGCGCCGCGATAGATGGCGCGCCAGTCGGCGAGCGTGGCATTGCCCGGGTTCAGCACAAGCGTTGTCATTTCCCTCTCCAGATACGGGCATGGAGCGGATTGAACCCCATGCGATAGACAAGTTCGGCCGGGCTTTCGATGTCCCAGATGGCAAGGTCAGCCCATTTTCCTGTTTCAAGCGTACCGGTTTCGGCCTGTAGCCCAAGCGCACGCGCCGCCTCGCGGGTCACGCCGGCGATACATTCATCAACCGTCATGGCAAACAGCGTCGCTGCCATGTTCATGGTCAAAAGCAGCGAGGTCAGCGGCGACGTGCCTGGGTTGTTGTCGGTGGCGACGGCCATCTTCACGCCGTGCTCTCGGAACAGCGCAACCGGCGGCTTCTTGGTCTCGCGAATGAAATAAAAGGCGCCGGGCAGGATGACCGCGACCGTGCCAGCCTTGGCCATGGCGGCAGCACCCGCCTCGTCTGTGTATTCGAGATGATCCGCCGACAACGCGCCATAGCTCGCAGCAAGGGCAGCGCCGCCGAGATTGGAAAGTTGGTCGGCGTGGAGTTTTACGGGCAAGCCCTTGGCCGTTGCGGCGTCGAAGACGCGGGCCATTTGCGCAGGCGAAAACGCAATGCCCTCGCAGAAGCCATCGACGGCGTCGGCCAAGCCTTCGGCCGCGATCTTGTCGAGCATAGAGCCGGCAACGAGGCCGATATAGGCGTCCTTGTCGCCTTTGGCTTCCGGCGGCAAAGCGTGCGCGCCCAGGAATGTCGTGCGCACAGTCACCGGCCGCAGATCGGCGAGTTGCCTGGCGGCACGCAGGGATTTTGTTTCGTTCTCAACGTCGAGGCCGTAGCCCGACTTGACCTCGACAGTGGTCACGCCCTCGGCGATCAGTGCATCCAGGCGAGGCAATGTCTGCGCCACAAGCTCGGCTTGGCTGGCCGCGCGCAGCGCCTTGACCGACGAGACGATACCGCCCCCTGCCCGCGCCACCTCTTCATAGGTGGCGCCGGCAAGGCGCATTTCGAACTCGTTGGCGCGGTTGCCGGCATGGACAAGATGGGTGTGGCAGTCGATCAGKCCGGGGGTGATCCAGCGCCCCTGGCAATCGACGATCTCGGCACCGTCGCGCAGCCCCAAGGGCATGTCGGCCTCGGGGCCAGCAAAAACGATGCGGCCGTTATGCGCGGCAATTGCGCCATGTTCGACAACACCAAGACCGGCCAGGCCTTCGGCAAGCGTGACCAGCCGCGCATTGCGCCAGACCCTTGCCGGTGCTGCTGATCGCTCTCCAGCCATGATCTTTTTCGTTTCCTCCGCTTTCAGTTATGTATATACATATCAAAACGCGATGCAAGTGCTATCGTGCGGCGCGCAAAAGAGGTGAGGAGATTATGGTGGCGACAATCTTCGCGGAGCAAGCGCTTCTGGCAGATGGCTGGCAACGAGATGTCAGGCTGACGCTTTCTGGCGGCCGCATCGACAAGGTGGAAGCGGGAGCCACGACGCAATCCGGCGATGAGCGCCACGCGATAGTCCTGCCCGGCATGCCCAATCTGCACAGCCACGCCTTCCAGCGCGGCATGGCAGGCCTCGCCGAAATCCGCGGCCCTTCGTCCGACAGTTTCTGGTCGTGGCGCGAGGTGATGTACCGTTTTGCGCTGGCAATGACTCCCGAACAGGTCGAGGCGGTCGCCGCGCAACTCTACGTAGAGATGTTGGAGGCAGGTTTTTCGCGTGTCGGCGAGTTCCACTATCTTCACCACGACCGCGGCGGCAGTCCCTATGCCAACATCGCCGAGATGGCCGAGCGCATCGCCGCTGCCTCCGTCAAGACCGGCATAGGGCTGACATTGTTGCCCGTCTTCTACGCGCATTCCGGCTTTGGCGGCGCGCCCGCCAACGAAGGCCAGCGGCGATTCATCAACGATACGAATCGCTTCGCAAAGCTTTTTGAGAAGTGCAGCGAAGCTCTCACAGGTATCGACGGTGCCGTGCTCGGCCTCGCGCCGCACAGCCTGCGTGCCGTAACGCCAGACGAACTCGCCGCCGTCACCGCCATGACCAGCGGGCCGATCCACATCCACATCGCCGAACAGGTCAAAGAGGTCGAGGACTGTCTTGCCTGGTCCGGCGCGCGGCCCGTCGAGTGGCTGCTGCAACACGCCGATGTCGGCAAAAGCTGGTGCCTGATCCACGCCACCCACATGACCGAGGCGGAAACGGTCGCGATGGCCAGGACCGGCGCGGTTGCCGGACTGTGCCCGATCACCGAAGCCAATCTCGGCGACGGCGTCTTTTCAGCGCCGCTGTTTGTCGAACATGGCGGCAAGTTTGGCGTCGGCTCTGATTCCAATGTCGAGATCGGCGTCGCTGATGAGCTGCGCATGCTCGAATATTCGCAGCGGTTGGCCCTCCGCGCCCGCAACGTGCTTGCCGCCCCTGGCCAATCGACCGGCCGCGCGCTGTTCGATGCCGCACTCGGCGGCGGCGCGCAGGCGCTCGGCGCTGGTCCGGCAGTGCTTGCACCGGGTTCGGCGGCAGACTTCGTCTCGCTCGACCCCGACCATCCGACGCTCGCCGGCAAATCAGGGGCCGCCATCCTGGACGCCTGGATCTTCGCCCGGGGCGGCAAAGTCGACTCTGTGTGGGTGCACGGCCGCAAGCTCGTTTCGGGTGGCGCGCATTTCCGCCGCGACGCTATTGCGGCTAGGTTCCGCAACGTGATGATGGAACTGACGGCGGCGTAACTGAGGAAAATTCTGGTGCCTGATTCGATGGCGGAGATTGTTGAAGAGCCGGTAAGCAGCGATGCCTCGACATCGCTCTACCAGCGCATCCTCAACGATATCCGCGACCGGATCGTTTCGGGCGAATGGGAGCCCGGCTACCGCATTCCCTTTGAGCACGAATTGACCGAAGAATATGGCTGCTCGCGCATGACCGTGAACAAGGCGCTTTCGCAGCTCGCCAAGGCCGGGCTGATCGAGCGCAGGCGAAGGTCAGGCAGCTTCGTGCGCCGGCCACAGTCGCAGGCCGCCGTGCTCGAAATCCACGATATCCGCATCGAAGTCGAGGCGCTTGGCCTGCCCTACCGCTATGAGCTGATCTCGCAGTCAAAGCGGCGGGCCACATCGCTCGACCGCGAGCGGCTCGGACCGGGCGCGTCAGTCCCAAGCCTGGTCCTGGCGCTGCAATGCCTGCACTACGCCGGTGTGCGGCCGTTCTGCATTGAAGACCGGCTGATCAATCTGGCCGCCGTGCCAGAAGCAGCTGATGAAGAATTTCGCAAATCCGCGCCTGGGCCGTGGCTGATCGGCCAGGTGCCGTGGAGTGCGGCCGAGCACGTCATCCGTGCCGCTGCTGCTGATGCCGAGATCGCTGCTGATCTGAATCTGGCAGCCGGCGCGCCTTGCCTTGTCATCGAAAGGCGAACCTGGAGCGCCGAGCGCCCCGTCACTCATGTGCGCTTCACCTATCCGGCGAATGCGCACGCGGTAGTGGCCCGCTTCACGCCGTCAGACAGCTGAAGCGGGCCATTCCGTAATTCTGCTTTACGCAGCGGCCGTGATGATGATCTCGACCTTGTATTCCGGGCCTGCGAGCTTGGCTTCGCCGGTAGCACGCGCAGGCGTGTTGCCCTGCGGCACCCAGCCGTCCCACACCGAGTTCATTTCGGCGAAGGTCGACATGTCGGACAGCCAGATGATCGCTTGGATGATCTTGGTCTTGTCCGTGCCTGCCTTGGCCAGCAGGGCGTCGATCTCGGCCAGGATGGCCTTGGTCTGCGCGGCAACGCTCTCGCCCGGTGCTCCAACCTGGCCAGCCAGGTAAACCGTGTTGTTGTGGATCACGATCTGGCTCATGCGCGGGCCGACATCGATACGACGAATGCTCATGGTGGTCTCCTTCCGTTAGGGGTGGCGCCTTCTTAGATTTTGCCTGCCCCCCGGCGCAAGGCCGCAACGATGGATTTCCGTAGGCCAGACGCACTGCCCCACCGGATTTGCTAGATAAATCCACCGGATTGTCGGGTCGCGCTCGTTGACTAATGTAATAACATCACATATCCAATTACGACTTCGCCGCAGCTGAGCCATGAGCCGATGACCGACGCCTGCCTGACATTCAAGGATCTGACGCTGGGCTACAGCAGCCATCCAGCGGTGCATCACCTCAATGGCTCGATCAGGAGTGGCTCGCTGACCGCTGTCGTGGGCGCCAATGGCTCGGGCAAATCCACGCTGATGAAGGGGATTGTCGGCGTGTTGAAGCCGATGGCCGGCGCCTGCACGGTAGCGCCAGGCAAGCGCGTCGCCTATTTACCGCAGCAATCGGAGCTCGACCGCAGCTTTCCTGCCCGTGTCGTGGACCTCGTCTCCCTTGGCCTTTGGCCCAAGCGCGGCCTGCTTGGCCGCTACAGCCGCGAAGACCGCGAAGCCGTGTCCAAGGCGCTGATGGCCGTTGGCCTCGAAGGTTTTGAAAAACGTGCGCTTGACACGCTCTCCGGCGGACAGCTCCAAAGGGCGCTGTTTGCCCGCGTGCTGGTGCAGGACGCGGACCTGATCCTGCTCGACGAGCCGTTCAACGCGGTCGACGCCAAGACCGTCGGCGACCTGATCAAACTCATCAAGCGCTGGCACGGCGAAAACCGCACGGTGATGGTTGTCGCCCACGACCTCGACCTGGTGCGCGCCCATTTTCCCAACACGCTGCTGCTGGCGCGCCAGCCGGTGGCCTGGGGCGAAACACTCGAAGCGCTACGGCCGGAAAACCTGCTCAAGGCTAGGCGTTTCGACGAGGCCTGGCACGACGATGCGCCCTGGTGCGAGCCGGATGATGGCCATGCCCATGCGCATCCCCATACTCACGACGAGCATCACCATCACGATCACGGCGAGGTCCATGATCGTCCCGACCATGAATCCGGCCCCCGGGCAGCGTGAACCTCGCCATGTATGATTTCCTGATCGCCCCCTTTGTCGAATTCGGCTTCATGCAGCGCGCGCTTGCCGGTTCGCTGCTGCTGGCGCTGGGCTCATGCCCTGTCGGCGTGTTCCTGATGCTTAGGCGCATGAGCCTGACGGGCGACGCCATGGCCCATGCCATCCTGCCCGGTGCTGCCGCAGGCTTCCTGCTCTATGGCCTGCAGATCGTGCCGATGACCATCGGCGGGCTGATTGCCGGCGTCATCGTGGCGCTCGGTGCTGGTGCGGTGTCGCGCTTCACCGTGCAGCGCGAGGACGCGTCCATGGCAGCGTTCTATTTGATTTCGCTGGCGCTCGGCGTTTTGATCGTGTCGCTGCGCGGATCGAGCGTCGACCTGATGCATGTGCTGTTCGGCACTGTGCTCGCACTCAACAATGACGCGTTGACCCTGATCGCGCTGATCTCGGGCATCACGCTGCTGACGCTTGCCGTTTTCTGGCGCGCGCTGGTCGCTGAATGCCTCGACCCGCTATTCCTGCGTTCGGTCAGCCGACTTGGCACGCCAGTGCACTTCATCTTCCTCGGCCTTGTCGTGCTCAACCTCGTCGGCGGCTTCCAGGCGCTCGGCACGCTGCTATCGGTTGGCCTGATGATGCTGCCGGCTGCTGCCGCACGCTTCTGGACGTCGCGCGTCGAACCGATGTGCGTGCTCGCCTTCGGCTTCGGTGCGATATCCTGCGTCAGCGGGTTGCTCATTTCCTATCACGCCTCGCTGCCCTCAGGCCCGGCGATCATCTTATCGGCAGGTGCGATCTACCTCACTTCCATACTTTTCGGCACGCGCGGCGTCTTCAACACCAAGCTTCGCCGCCACCGCCACCGCACCGCCTGATCCACGTCAACATGGAGAGACCTATGCTCAGAACAATTGGCTACGCCTCGCTGATGAGCGTTATAACATTAACTTCTTTCGCTGCGACTTCAGCCTCTGCCGAGCCGCTGAAAGTCGTGGCGAGCTTCTCGATCATTGGCGACTTCGCCCAGAATGTCGGCGGCGACCGCATCGATCTGACCACGCTGGTCGGTCCCGACGGCGACGCTCATGTTTACGAGCCCTCGCCTGCCGACGCGGTGAAGATGTCGAAGGCCGACGTCGTTCTGGTCAACGGCCTGCAATTCGAAGGTTTCCTGCAGCGCCTTGTCGAGGCGAGCGCGACCAAGGCTTCGGTGGTCGAGCTGACCAAGGGCGTCGAGCCGATCAAGATGAAGGAAGAGCATGAGCATGCCGCAGAGGCGGGCGGCGGTCATCAAAACCACGGCGACCTCGACCCGCACGCCTTCCAGTCGATCGCCAACGCCAAGATCTATGTGAATAACATCGCCGATGCCTTTTGCACCGCCGATGCCGCCGGCTGCGATAGCTACAAGGCAAATGCCGCTTCCTACACGGCCAAGCTCGACGCTGCCGAAGCCAACGTAAAGGCTGCGGTTGCTTCGATCCCTGAGGAAAAGCGCACCATCATCACCTCGCACGATGCCTTCGGCTATTTCGAAAACGCCTATGGCATCACTTTCCTGGCGCCCGAGGGCATTTCGACCGAAGCGGAGGCATCGGCTGCCGATGTGGCCGCTCTGATCTCGCAGGTTCGCGGCGACAAGGCTTCGGCGATCTTTGTTGAAAACATCACCAATCCGCGCCTGGTAGAGCAGATTTCCGCCGAAACCGGCGTGAAAATCGGCGGCACGCTCTACTCCGACGCGCTGTCCAAGGCCGATGGCCCGGCTGCGACCTACATCGACATGATGAAAGCCAACATCGCCATCATCAAGGGCGCGATCCTCGGTAGCTGATCGCCCTCGACCTGCAATCGGCCCTGCCGGTCGCCACCAGCCCAGAGCAAGGGTCCGATTAACCAGCCTGAATCAAGGCGGGGGCAAAAACCTCGCCTTTTTCTTCAAACCAGTCCGTTATGTAATAACATTATGAGGAAAACATGAAACATCTGCTCGCCACGACGTCGGGACTTGCCATGTTGCTCGGCATCTCCGTCATTCCTGCCTTTGCCGAAGAAAAGACCGCATGGCGGCTCTTCGTCTCCGATCATGCCGCGCCGGTCATCCACGCCATCGACATGGAAACAGGCACAAAGATCGACACATTCAACGTAAAAGCACCGTCCAGTCTCTACCGTTCCGACAGTGGCCGCACTGTATTTGCCGTGCAAGGCAAAGGCGATGTGATCTCCGTTCTGTCGAGCGGCATTTCGTTCGGCGACCATGGCGATCACGGCGACATCCACGTCGAAGCGCCGAAATTGCTCGATGTCGCGTTCGAGGGCAAAAAGCCCTCACATTTCGTCGACCATGATGGCGATATCGCCTTGTTCTTCGATGGCGAAGGCAAGGCCCGTGTCACCCGCGAAGCCGACATTCTGGAGGGTAGGCCGGCCATTCGCGAGGTGGCGACCGCAGCACCGCACCACGGCGTCGCCGTGGCACTTGGCGATCATGTCCTGATTACGGAGCCGAACCAGCAAAAGCCGGACGAGCTGCCGGTCGGCATTCGCGTGGTCGACCGTGCCGGAGCCTCGGTTGGCAATGWCCACGACTGCCCCGACCTGCATTGTGAGGCCTCGTGAGGCGATCTTCTGGCCATTGCTTGCGCCAAAGGCCTGCTTGTCATCTCATCAAGCGGAAG